>NZ_JAGPUP010000477.1:0-22325 GCF_018069605.1 Microvirga sp. HBU67558
GACGGATACTCGATCCAGCTGAACACCACGGTCTCGTCGTCCTTGGCCTGCACCGAGCGGCGGAAGTCGGTCAGCTTGCCGTCCGGGACGTCATCGCCCCAGCACTCCACCATCCGGGTGGCGCCGAACTCCTTGAACAGGGGGGCGGCCTCGGCGGCATGGCGGCGGTATTCTTCCTTCTTGTCCGCCGGCACGGCGAGCACGAAGCCATCGACATACTTCATTGCGTATCTCCCTTGAGACTCCTGGAATCGGAGCCGGATGTCGCGGCGCTTCCCGCGCCTGTTTTCCTTGACAAATGAGTTGATATCAACATAATTGGGCCATGTCAAACCCCCGTGACGTGCCCTTCGAGACCACTCACCTGATCCGTGACGCCTGCCTGTGCCTTCACGTCCAGCGCGCCGCCCGCACGCTGTCGCGCCTGTTCGACGAGGCTCTGCGGCCGGTCGGACTGACCTCGGGGCAGTTCTCGCTGCTGAATGCGCTCAATCGTCCCGCGCCGCCCTCCATCGCCCCGGTGGCGCAGCTGCTCGCCATGGATCGGACCACCCTGACGGCCGCCCTGAAGCCTCTGGAGCGGGACGGCCTCGTGGCCGTCGCCCGCGACCCCGACGACCGTCGCAACCGTCTTCTGCGCCTCACCGACAAGGGCCGGGGGGTTCTGGCCTCGGCCGTTCCGATCTGGCGCGACCTTCACGGCGCCATCGAGGAGGGGCTGCCGGCCCTCGATCCCGACGCCCTGCGCGGCGCCCTGAGGGGCTTGTCGCGCCCGACGCCGACCGGGACGATCCAAGGCTGAGGATGGCCGTCCAGGCCGCACTCCCGGAGCGGCGCCCTGTCGTGTCATGGCCGGGCTTGTCTCGGCCGTCCCGATCGGAAGAGCGGTGTGCCTTTCTGATCGGGGTTCCCGGCGCAAGGCCGGCGACGACGGGGCGGAAAGGTGGAGAAGGTCCGAATCCGGTGCACTGTCGGCCCCCTGCCTCTGGAGACTCGGCCGCCGAGCGCTATGGTTCAAGCACCCTCACATACGATTCGATCATGCCCCCACGCAGCACCGCCTCCGAGACCCCAGTCGACCATCTGACGCCCGATGACGCGCGCACCGAGCACGAGTCGCTCGGCGCCGAGATCAAGGAGCACGACCGGCGCTATTACGAGGAGGACGCCCCGACCGTCTCGGATGCCGAATACGACGCTCTGCGCAAGCGCTACGAGGCCCTGGAGGATCAGTTCCCGGAACTGAAGACCCCCGAGAGCCTGACCCAGAAGGTCGGCTCCAAGGTGTCGGAGAAATTCGGCAAGATCCGTCACCGGGTGCCGATGCTGTCGCTCGCCAACGGCTTCGCCGACGAGGAGGTGGAGGAGTTCGTCGAACGCATCCGCCGCTTCCTGCAATGGAAGCCCGATGCGCCGCTCGCCTTCACGGCGGAGCCGAAGATCGACGGTCTGTCCTTGAGCCTGCGTTACGAGAACGGCAGGCTCGTGTCCGCCGCCACCCGGGGCGACGGCCAGGTGGGCGAGGACGTGACGAACAACGCCCGTACGGTGGGCGACATTCCGCACCGGCTCAAGGGCTCTGAGGTTCCTGACATCTTCGAGGTGCGCGGCGAGGTCTATCTCTCGCACGAGGATTTCGCCGCCATCAACGCGCGCCAGGAGGCGGCCGGCAGAGCGCTCTTCGCCAATCCGCGCAACGCGGCGGCGGGCAGCCTGCGTCAGCTCGATGCGTCGATCACCGCCTCGCGCCCGTTGCGGTTCTTCGCCTATGCCTGGGGCGAGGTGAGCGCCATGCCGGCGACGACGCAACACGGCATGATGGAGTGCTTCCGCAGCTTCGGCCTCACGGTCAATCCGCTCACCCGCCGCTGCACCAGCGTCGCCGAGATGCTCGATCACTACCACGCCATCGAGACCGACCGCGCCAATCTCGGCTACGACATCGACGGCGTCGTCTACAAGGTCGACGAGCTGAGCCTGCAGCAGCGTCTCGGCTTCGTGTCCCGCTCGCCGCGCTGGGCGCTCGCGCACAAGTTCCCGGCCCAGAAGGCTGTGACGGTGCTCGAGGATATCGAGATCAACGTGGGCCGCACGGGGTCGCTCAATCCCATCGCGCGCCTGAAGCCCGTCACCGTCGGCGGCGTCGTGGTGTCGAACGCGACCCTGCACAACGAGGATTACATCAAGGGCATCGGCGGCAACGGCGAGAAGATCCGCAACGGGATCGACATCCGCATCGGCGACACGGTCGTCATCAACCGGGCCGGCGACGTGATCCCCAAGGTACTCGACGTGGTGCTGGAGAAACGCCCCGCCGACGCGCAGCCCTATGCCTTCCCGACCACATGCCCGGCCTGCGGCAGCCATGCGGTGCGCGAGGTCAATCCTCGCACGGCTAAGGAGGATGCGGTGCGCCGCTGCACCGGCGGCCTCATCTGCCCGGCGCAGGCCCGCGAGCGCCTCAAGCACTTCGTTTCGCGCAATGCCTTCGACATCGAGGGCATGGGCGAGCAGCGCATCGACGAGTTCTACGAGGAAGGGCTCGTCCAGCGCCCGCAGGACATCTTCACCCTGCAGGCCCGGAATGCCCGCAGCCTCAAGCGGCTGGAGAACCGGGAAGGCTGGGGCGAGACGAGCGCGAAGAATCTGTTCGCTGCCATCGAGGCGCGCCGCACGATCGCGCTGAACCGCTTCATCTTCGCCCTCGGCATCCCGCATATCGGCGAAACCTCGGCGCGGCTGCTCGCGCGCCATTTCGGCACCTTCGAGCACCTGCGCGAGACCGCGAAAGCCGCGGCCGATCCCGCATCGGACGCGCATGCGGAACTCACCGCCATCGGCGGCATCGGGCCCGTGGTGGCAGAGGCGGTCGTCGAGTTCTTCAAGGAACGGCACAACGAGGAGATGCTCGATGCGCTGCTCGATCAGGTGACCGTCGAGGCCATGGAAGCGCCGGCCATGGCGAACTCCCCCGTGGCGGGCAAGACCGTGGTGTTCACCGGCTCCCTCGAGCAGATGACCCGCGAGGAGGCCAAGGCTATGGCCGAGCGCCTCGGCGCCAAGGTGGCGGGCTCCGTGTCCAAGAAGACCGACATCGTGGTGGCCGGTCCCGGAGCCGGCTCGAAGCTCGCCAAGGCGGCCGAGCTCGGACTCCAGGTCATGGACGAGGACGGCTGGTTCGCCCTCGTCGGCCGGGGGTGAGACTTCTGTCCAAGACTTCGACGCAATGATGTGGCATGGTGGCCCCATGACGGTGATCACCCCCGAGGTCTCGCTCGATCCGGACCTGGTCGGAGCGGGCGACGTGACGCATTTCTGGCGAGTGCCGCGCTACCGCGACCTTGATTGCCTGCGCGCGACCTTCCGCCGTCACGCCTATGCTCGCCACAGCCACGACACCTATGCCATCGCGGCGGTTCTGGCCGGCTGCGAGACCTTCTTCCACCGGGGCGAGCAGCACTACGCCCCGGCGGGCTCCGTGGCGGTCGTGTGCCCGGATGAGATCCATGACGGGGAGCCCTACGGTGGAGGGTTCGAGTACCGGACCTTCTACCCGTCGGCCGAGCTGATGCAGGAGATCGCCGAGGACGTGACCGGGCGGCCGCTCTCCCGCGCGCCCTGGTTCCCGCATTCCGTGATCGCGGATCCTGAGCTGTTCCAGGCTCAGGTCCGGCTCCATGCCTGCCTGTGTCAGGACGAGCGCTGGTCATCCGAGATGGAGCAGGATACCCGGCTCATCGGGTTCCTGAGCCGCCTGATCGCCCGCTGGGCCGATCTCGATGCCCTGCCGGCTCTTCGCTATGGCTCGAAGGGCATCCTGCGGGCGCGGGACTATCTGGACGCCCATATGAGCGAGGAGGCGGACCTCGCCGATCTCGCCAGACTGGCCGGTCTTTCGCGCAGCCATTTCATCCGCGCCTTCGCCAAGGAGACCGGCCTGACGCCACACGCCTATCTGCTCGACCGGCGCTTCCGCGCGGCCACGCGGCTGCTGAGCCAGGGCGCGATGCCGGGCGACGTGGCGGCCGCCTGCGGGTTCTTCGACCAGAGTCACCTCAACCGCGTCTTCAAAGCCCGCATGGGCGTGACGCCAGGCGCCTACCGGGCCGCCTGAGACCGCACTTTCATCCAAGACGGGTCTCGATTCGGCGCGCATAAGGTGCGGGACAAACGAGTATGCTCATGGATCAAGCCAGTCCCTTTGCCCCGACCTACCGCCGCGAAATCCGGGCGGGCCTGCGCGACATCGCGCCCGTCGCCGTGGCGGCCATCCCCATCAGCCTGCTCTTCGGCGCGGTGGCGACCGCCAAAGGGCTGTCGCCGCTGGAGGTCACGGTGATGTCGGCCCTCGTCTTCGCCGGGGGAGCGCAGTTCGCCGCCATCGAGACCTGGATCCATCCCGCACCCATCCTGACGCTCGCCTTCGCGACGCTGCTGATCAATGCTCGCCACGTGCTGATGGGCGCGTCGCTGTCGCCCAAGGTGGACATGTCGCGGGTCCAGAGATTCCTGTCGTTCTTCTTCCTCACCGACGAGGCCTGGGCGCTTTCGGAGCGCCGTGCTCTCGACCGGCCGGTCACGGCCGCCTATTGGGTCGCCATGGGCGGCGTGCTGTGGGCGAACTGGACCTTCTTCTCCGGCCTCGGAGCGGTCCTCGGCTCGTTCCTCGGCGACCCGGAGCGGATCGGGGCGGACTTCGCCTTCACGGCCCTGTTCATCGGTCTCGTGGCCGGTTTCGGACGCAGCCGCGTGACCCTGGTCACGGTGGCGGCCAGCGCCGGCGTCGCGGCCCTGGTCCACCACTTCATCGGCGCGCCCTGGCATGTGGCCTCGGGGGCGCTCGCCGGCATCGTGGCCGCCTATCTGGCCGCTCCCGCGGAGGCGCGCCCATGAGCCTCGATACGACGACCCTGTTCGCCATCCTGGCCATGGCGGTCGTGACCTACGTCACCCGCATCGCCGGCCTGTTCGTGGCCGATCGCCTCGTGCTCACCGGCCGCGCCAAGGCGGCGTTCGACGCCATCCCGCCGGCCGTCCTGGTCGCGGTCATCGCGCCGACCGCCCTCACCACCGGATGGGCGGAAGCCGTTGCTGCCGCCATCACGGCTTTGGCGGCGTTCCGGCTTCCGCTCCTCGGCACGGTGGCGGTCGGCGTGGTGTCCGTCGTGGTGCTGCGGAACCTGATCTAGCCGACCGGCCGCGTCGCGTTGTCTAGCCACGCCCGCGTCTCCGCATCGAGCCCGGGCCCGATCTTCTCGCGCACCGCGGCGTGATAGGCGTTGAGCCAGGCGATCTCGTCGGCCGTCATGATGGCCGGCTCGACGAGGCGCAGGTCGATGGGCGTGAACGTGAGCGTCTCGAAGCCCATCATCTCGCGGTCGCCACCGGGAATCGTGCGCGGCTCCACGAGGATGAGGTTTTCGATGCGGATGCCGTAAGCGCCCGTCTTGTAGAAGCCGGGCTCGTTGGACAGCATCATGCCAACTTCGAGCGGCGTGTGCCCGGTCTTGGCGATGCGCTGCGGGCCCTCGTGAACCGAGAGATAGCTGCCGATGCCGTGCCCGGTGCCGTGATCGAAGTCGAGGCCCGCGTCCCACAGGGGCTTGCGGGCGAAGGCGTCGATCTGGGCGCCCGTCGTTCCCTTCGGAAACACGGCCTGCGCGATGGCGATATGCCCTTTCAGCACTCGGGTGAACCGGTCCTTCATCTCGGCGCTCGGCTCACCCACGATGACCGTGCGGGTGATGTCCGTGGTGCCGTCCTCGTACTGTGCGCCGGAATCGATCAGGAAGATCTGATCGCGCTCCAGGGGGCGGTTGCTCGAACGGGTGACACGGTAATGGGGCAGGGCGGCATTGGGGCCCGCGCCCGAGATGCTCGGAAAGGAGACGTTCTGCAAGGCGCCCGTCTCGACCCGGAAGGCTTCCAGCGCCTCGACCGCATCGATCTCCGTGAGCGTGCCCGACGGCGCCTCGCGGTCGAGCCAGGCCAGGAAGCGCGCCACCGCCACGCCGTCGCGCAAATGCGCGGCATGGGATCCCGCGATCTCGGCCTCGTTCTTGACCGCCTTCATGAGAGCGATCGGATCCGCCCCGACATCGACCGTGCCGCCGGCCGCCTCGATGCGCCGGATCAGGGCGACGGCCCCGGTGGCGGAATCGATGCGGATCTTGCCGCCTGACTGGCCCAGGGAATCGAGCGCGGTCTGGAACGTGGCGATGGGAGCGAAATCGGCAAGATCGCCCACGGCGGCGCCGGCCTCGTTCGTCACCTTCGCCGGATCGAAGAAGAGGCTCGCGCGTCCTTCCTTGGGCAGGACGGCATAGCCGAGGGGCAGGGGCGTATGCCCCACGTCGCCGCCGCGCAGGTTGAACGCCCAGGCGAGGTTGTGCGGATCGGAGATGACGAGCGCGTCGATCTTCGCCTCCGCCATCTTCCTGCGGATCCGTTCCAGCTTGGCGGGCGCAGCCTCGCCCGCGTAGTCGAGCGGGTGCGGCCGGACGGGCGCCTGCGGCGGGGCCGGGCGGTCGATCCAGATCACGTCGACCAGATTGAGGTCGACCGGACAGAGCTTGCCGCCCGCGCGGCTCACCGCCTGCTCGAGCTTCTTCAGACCGTCGCTCGTGTGCAGCCAGGGGTCGTAGGCGAGGGTGCCGCCCTGCGGAAGATGACCGGCGATCCAGTCCTCAGGCGTGGCATCGGCGAGCTGGACGGGCGTGATGACGGAGGTGTCGACCTGCTCGGCCGCCTGCACGGTGTAGCGCCCGTCCACCACGAGGGCTGCTTCATCCCGAAGGATCACGGCCGTCCCGGCGGAGCCCGTGAAGCCGGTCAGCCATGCCAGGCGCTCTGCGCTCTTCGGCACGTACTCGCCCTGGTGCTCGTCGGCGCGGGGAACGATGAATCCATCGAACCCGCGCCGGGCCAGCTCGGCCCGCAGCTTGGCGATGTGCTGTGGGCCTTGGGCCGGGGAGGTGGTGTCGTCGAAGAACTGGAACTGAGCCATGGAAAGCAGCACCGAAGGGTCGCGAATGAGGAGGGCGACACGCTAGTGCATCGACCCCGACGGGGAAACCGTTTTCGAGCGCCGGGCAGGAGCGGGATCGTTGCCGCAGCCTAGGGCAGCCTGCCCAAGGATTATGCGTGTGATGCCTGGAATGCGAGCGAAATTAGTGATGTCCTGCAGCGGATGCATGACGCTCATGTGATCCTGTGACTACAACTAAAGTCGGACCGGCCTTATCTTCCTAGCAACGACAACAGAGAAACGCTGAAGGGTCTCAGCACCAATCTGTTGGGAGATGAGCCCATGATCGCAGCTGTCTTGTCCACCATTCTCCTCGGCACGTCCGAGAAGCCGACCGTGCTCTCGCGGGTCGTGACACGCATCGCCGAAAGCCGCGCCCGAAGCGCCGCGCAGCAACTGCGCCGCCATGAGGCGTACATCCAGGACCTGAGCCGCCGGCAGGACCATTCAGCCCTGTTCCTCGACCAAGGCGAGCCGCTCCCCGCCAAGATCTGATCGAAGCACTTTAGAAGAGAGACAATACAATGATCATCATCACCGCCATGAAAGCCATCCGCGACATCTGGGCCGAGACCTTCGAGCTCCGTCGCGAACTCGCCAAGCGCTATCCGGGCGTTCTGGCCGAGTAGTAGCGCTTACGGGCGGGGCAGCGGACGAGCGTTGCCCCGCTTCAGCACCAGCGCCGCCCAGCCCTCGAGATCGTAGCGGCGGCGCAGATACCAGCCCTGATGGGCATAGGTCGACAGCACTCCGGGAACGTCCCGGGCGAGCAGGCCCGACAGGATGATCGTTCCGTCCGGGCTTGCCACGCGCGCCAGCGACGGCGCCAGCATGCGCAGGGGCTTTGCCAGGATGTTGGCGAAGACCAGATCGAAATGGCCCGTGCGGTCGGCGTCCGGGTGGCGGATGCCCGGTCCGACGTAGAGCTTCATGAACGCCCCGATCCCGTTCAGCCGCGCGTTCTCGCGTGCCACGCGCACGGCTTCCAGATCGATGTCGCCGGCCACCACGGGCCGCTTCAGAATTTTCGCCGCCGCAAAGGCCAGGATCCCCGTGCCGGTCCCGACATCGAGCACGTGGCGGGGCGTGCGCGTCTTCAACTCATCCACGAACGCGAGCAGGCAGCCCTTGGTGGTGCCGTGATGGCCCGTGCCGAAGGCGAGCCCGGCTTCGATTTCGATGGCGATGTCGCTCGGGCGCCGTTCGTGCCGATCATGCGAGCCATGGACGAAGATGCGGCCCGCACGGACAGGCTTGAGACCTTCGAGCGAGGCCTTCACCCAATCCTTCTGCTCGATCGGAAGGAAGACGCCCTTGTCCGCTTCCGTGCCGACGATGGGCCGCAGCAGGTCCCGGATCGCAGCCTCGTCGGGCTGATGGGCGAAATAGGCTTCCAGCATCCATGGACCGCCATCCTCCGTCTCGAAGGACGCGACGGCCGTTTCGGCCGGATCGAAAATCTCCCCGATCATGTCGGTCATGGCGCGGGCGGAGCGCTCGTCCGTGGTGATGCGGAAGACGTGGGTGGGGCGGTTGGGATGAAGACCTTCGAGCATGGCCTCGCCTTAGCACCCCTTGCCCCGCAGGTCACCTGTCCGTGAGATCGAGCATTTCCGGGAACCGTCGAAGTGACGTCCCGTTGTGCCCTCACCCGATGCCGCCGCAGCCCTTGGCTGACGGCCGCGCTTGTTCCCTCTCCAGGAGATCCACCATGCCGGGACGTCTTTTCGACAAGGTTGCCATCGTGACGGGTGCCGGCACCGGCATCGGCGAGGCCATCGCCCTCAAGTTCGCCCAGGAGGGCGCGCGCCTTCTCCTCGTCGGCCTGCCGGATGATCCGGTGGACGATGTGGCCCGTACGATCAATGGGGCAGGCGGGTTTGCCGAGGTATATCTCGGCGACATCGCCGAGGAGCGTCACGCGCAAGCGGCCGTCGAAGCCTGCGTGAGTGCCTATGGGCGCATCGATGTCCTGGTCAACAACGCGGGCGTCTTCCTGGCGGTCGCCGAGACCCAGGATTATCCCATCGACAAGTTCGACGAGACCTTCCGGTCGAACGTTCGCTCGGTCTTCCTCATGACCAGGTTCGCCTTGCCGCATCTGCAGGAAAGCCATGGCAACATCATCGCCACGGGGTCGGAGGCCGGCATGATCGGTCATCCGAAGAACACGCCCTATGGCGGCACGAAGGCCTTCATTCATTCCTTCATCCGCGGCGTGGCGGCCGAGCAGGTCCCTTACGGTGTGCGTGCCAACTGCGTCTGCCCCGGTCCCATCGACACCGCCTGGACGCACAAATCCACGGGCCCCATGGACGCGGAACTCGCCACGATGATCACGCAGGCTACTCCCATGGGCCGGCGCGGCACCCCGGAGGAGGTTGCGAACGTGTTCTGCTTCCTCGCCTCCGACGAGGCGAGCTTCGTCACGGGCGCGCTCTACATGGTCGATGGCGGCATCACGATCTCGAAGGGACCGGTTGGTGCCAAGGCCTCGTCGCATTTCAAGAAGCAGCCGAAAGGCAAGCTGCCGACGCGCCATTCCCATGACGGCCTTAAGAACAAGGACTACGAGACCCTGACCTGAGCCCTCGCTTCCGGAGCCGATCATGACCATGCTTTTCGAAACGGGCCTGTCCCGCCGGCTCTTCCTGCGCGGCACGGGCGGAGGACTTCTCTTAGGCTCCGCACTGGCGGCCGCAGGGCCGAGCTTTGCGCAGAGCAGCGGTGCGAGCGGGGGCGGCGGGTCGACCCTGCCGCCGGACCGGCCGACGGGGCGGCCCATGCCGGAGATGGAAAAGGCCATGCCGGAAGCACCCGGCAAGCGCCTGGGCTATGCCATCGTGGGGCTTGGGCAGTTCGCCCTGAACCAGATCATCCCGTCCTTCGCGGAAAGCAAGTCGTCGAAGCTCGTGGCCTTGGTCTCGGGAAACCGGGACAAGGCGCTTCAGGTGGCCGAGCGCTACGGAGTCCAGCAGAAGAACATCTACGACTATCAGAGCTTCGACCGCATCGCCGACA
Organism: Microvirga sp. HBU67558; assembly: GCF_018069605.1. Taxonomy (NCBI): domain Bacteria; kingdom Pseudomonadati; phylum Pseudomonadota; class Alphaproteobacteria; order Hyphomicrobiales; family Methylobacteriaceae; genus Microvirga; species Microvirga sp. HBU67558. The sequence goes on from NZ_JAGPUP010000477.1 coordinate 10,049, forward strand.
ACGACGGGATCGACATCGTCTACATCATCCTGCCCAACGCCCTGCACGCGGAATATACGGTGCGGGCCTTCAAGGCGGGCAAGCATGTGCTGTGCGAAAAGCCCATGGCAGTGACGGCCGAGGAATGCGAGACCATGATCCGCGCCGGCCGCGAGGCGGACCGCAAGCTCATGATCGCCTACCGGGCCCAATACGAGCCGTACAACATGGAAGCGATCCGCATGGCGCGGGAAGGCGAGCTGGGCAAGATCCGTCTCGTCACCAGCGATCACGGGCGCATTCTCGATCCCAAGGTGCCGGCCGATCAGTGGCGCATGGTGAAAGCGCTCGCGGGTGGCGGATCGCTCTATGACATCGGCATCTACTCGCTGCAGGCGGCCCGCTACATCACGGGCGAGGAGCCGGTGGAGGTCTCTGCCCATATCTCCAGCGACACGAGCGATCCGCGCTTCAGAGAGATCGAGGAGCTCGTGGCGTTCCAACTCCGCTTCCCGTCGGGAGCGCTGGCCAGCCTGACATCGTCCTACTCCACTTCGCCGGTCAAGCGCATCCAGGTCTTCGGTTCGAAGGCTTCGCTGGTGCTCGATCCCGCCACCGAATACGAGCGCCACCAGATGATGGTGAAGACCGAGAAGGAGGAGCGGCGGGTGCAGATTCCGGAAGGCAACCAGTTTGCCGCCGAGATGGATCACATGGCAAAGGCGGTGCTGGAGAAGCGGGAGCCCAAGACCCCCGGCGAGGAGGGTCTGCGCGACATCCGCATCATGCAGGCCGTCTATCGGGCCGCCCAGGAGGGCCGGCCCGTGTCCCTGGAGACGACAGGATCGACCGCCCGATAAGCCGCGATCCTGCCGTCGGCACGGGCGATCAGCCGGCCTGCAAAACCTTCTCTACAGGCTGCAGCACTTGCAGTTTCCCGGCTTCCTCGGCCTTGTACGCGCGCTGGGTGTCCGTGATGTAATCGCGCACGATCGGCGCGGCATCGCGTTTGCGGGCCAGCTGCATGTGGAACACGAGCTGGCTGCCGGTCGTGAACATGGTCTCGGCGCTGATGAGATAGAACTCGAACATCCGGCAGAAGCGCTCGTCGTACATGGCGGCGATCTTCTCCCGGTTGGCTTCGAAGCGCCGATGCCAATGATTGAGCGTCTTCGCGTAGTGAAGGCGCAGGAATTCCAGATCCGTCACCCAGAGCTGGTTCTGCTCGACAACGGGAAACACCTCCGACAGGGCGGGCGAGTAGGCGCCCGGAAAGATGTATTTCCTGAGCCACGGACTTGCCGTTCCGGGAGGGCTCATCTTGCCGATGGAGTGCAGCACCATCAGTCCGTCATCGTTGAGCAGAGCGTTGATCTTGGCGAAGAACTCGCCGTAATGGTGCACTCCCACGTGCTCGAACATGCCCACCGACACGATGCGGTCGAACCTCCTGTCGACCTTGCGATAGTCGAGCAGCTCGAAGCGCACTCGATCCGACAGGCCGGCGCGCCGTGCCTTCTCGTTGGAGAGTTCATACTGCTCCTTCGACAGAGTGACGCCCGTGACGTCCACGTTCTCCATAGCGGCGAGATAAAGCGCGAGATCGCCCCAGCCGCTGCCGATGTCGAGGATCTTCAGGCCGGGCCTGAGCTGCAGCTTGGACGCGATGAGACGCAGCTTGTTCTGCTGCGCCTCTTCCAGCGTGTCGTCGTCGTTGACGAAATACGCGCAGGAATACTGCATGCCCTTGTCGAGGAAGAGCTTGTAGAAGTCGTTTCCGAGGTCGTAGTGATGCGCCACGTTCTGCTGCGCCTTCCCGACCGGATTCGCCTGCTGAAATCGCTTCACGGTACGCGAGACGCGCTTGAGCACGTTCTGCAGCGGGTAACTGGCCAGTGTCGAGCGGTTCATCGAGAAGAGATTGAGGAAGTCCCGCAGGTTCGAACCGTCCTCGAAGCTCAGGCGCCCGTCCATGTAGGCTTCACCCGCATGCAGCTCGGGATTGAGGAAAAGCTTGTGATAGAGTGATCGGTCGGTCAGTCGCATGGTGACGCTTGGCCCCGGCTTTTCACCCCCGAAGGCATGCACGCCCCCCTGCGCGTCGATCACCTTCAACGTTCCTGCGCGTACGAAGGATTTCAGCATGTGGGACAGCGGGAACATCGGCACCTCTGATGATTGTTCGAACGGGCCGGATGGTTCCACAGTTGCAGGCAGGTGGCTAGAGGGAAAACCTGCAGATCAGAACGGATCTAAAGTACAGGAAAGACAGCCTATTTGGGGAACAACCATGAGTCGCTCCGGTTGGAAGCCTGACTCTCGTGGGGCCGAGAGCTGCCATGACATCCATCGAACAGGAGTAGCCGATGTTCTTCCGCCAGAAGCAGATGGCGTATCACGCCAAGCCTGAGAAGCCCGATCCGCTTTTTGCCAAGATGCTGCAGGAGCCCCTCGGCGGCCAATGGGGCGAGATCAGCGTGATGATGACCTACCTGTTCCAGGGCTGGAACTGCCGCGGTCCGCAGAAGTACAAGGACATGATCATGGATATCGGCACCGAGGAGATCGGCCATGTCGAGATGCTCGCCACCATGATCGCGCGCCTGCTCGAGACCTCGCCGATCGAGCAGCAGGAGGATATGGCCAAGAATTCGGTGGTGGGCGCCGTGATGGGCGGTGCCCGTGTGGAAGACGCCATCGTGGCCGGCATGAACCCTCAGCAGTATATCGTGGCGGGTCTCGGTGCCAGGCCGTCCGACAGCGTCGGCAATCCCTGGAATGCGGCCTACACCATCGCAAGCGGCAATCTGCTTGCCGATTTTCGCTTCAACGTGACGGCCGAGAGCCAGGGCCGCCTGCAGGTGGCGCGTCTCTACAACATGACGAACGATACCGGCGTGCGCGACATGCTCTCGTTCATGCTCGCCCGTGACACCATGCATCAGAACCAGTGGCTCGCCGCCATCCGCGAACTGCAGGAGGATGGGCTTGAAGATACACCAGTTCCGTCGAATTTCCCGCAGGACCTGGAGAAGACCGAGGTTTCCTACCAATTCCTGAACCATTCCGAGGGAATGGAAAGCCAAGCGGGGCGCTGGGCACAGGGACCCGCACCGGACGGGAAGGGCACCTTCACCTATGTAGACCGTCCGCCGGCCTATACGGAGGATGAGGGTCAGCTCAACCCGATCGACCCGCGTGTCTATGGCACGCCGCCTGCACCGGTGCCGCCAGCTGCTGCGGAGTGATCATCGCGCGTTCCGCACTCGATCCCATGTCATGGCCGGGCTTGTCCCGGCCATCTCGCTTCTGAAAGATGTTGCGCTTCTGATCGGGATCACCGGCACAAAGCCGGTGACGACACGACGAGATCCCGTCAGCCTAGGGCTTCGACGAAGCTGTCCAGCACCATCTTGCGTCCGGCCTTGTCGAACGCGACGGTGAGCTTGTTGCCGTCCACCGCCTCGATGGTGCCAGGGCCGAACTTCGTGTGCAGGACCCGTCCACCCACGGCAAATCCCGAACCACCGGTGGACTTGGCCACCAGCTCGCCTTCGATCAGCATCGGTCCTCTCCGGTCGCCGGAGCGGCGCGCGGAAGAGACGCCATCATCCGTCGTGGCGCGATGAGCCTGGGCGCGCTGCCAGCCCGGGGTCTGGTAGGAAGAGCCGCTGAAGGGCTGCATGCGGTCGAAGCGTGAGCCGCCGCCATAACCACCATACGAGAAGTTTGCCGGCGCCTCGACGATCTCGACGTTGGTCTCCGGCAGGTCGTCGACGAAGCGGCTCGGAACGGTCGAGTTCCACAGGCCGTGGATGCGCCGGTTGGAGGCGAAGTAGATCTTGGCGCTGCGCCGGGCGCGGGTGAGGCCCACATGGGCGAGGCGGCGCTCCTCCTCGAGACCGGCGCGGCCGCTCTCGTCGAGCGCGCGCTGGTTCGGGAACAGGCCTTCCTCCCAGCCGGGCAGGAAGACCGTGTTGAACTCCAGGCCCTTGGCCGCGTGGAGGGTCATCAGGCTCACGCGCTCGGCGGTGTCGCTTTCGTTGGCTTCCATGACCAGCGAGACGTGCTCGAGGAAGCTCTGCAGGTCGGGGAATTCCTCCATGGAGCGCACGAGCTCCTTGAGGTTTTCGAGGCGTCCCGCCGCATCGGCCGATTTGTCCTTCTGCCACATGTCAGTATAGCCGGATTCCTCCAGCACCGTCTGGGCGACCTCGGACTGCGTCATGGTCTCGGAGAGCTTCGACCAGCGGCCGAAGGAGATCAGAAGGTCGCGCAGGGTGGCACGGGGCTTGGGCTTCAGCTCGTCCGTCTCGACGATGAAGCGCGCCGCCTCCACCAGCGGCACGCGGGCCGCGCGGGCGTGGTTGTGCAGCACCTGGATCGTGGCATCGCCCAGGCCGCGCTTGGGCACGTTCACGATCCGCTCGAAGGCGAGATCGTCCGCCGGCTGGTTGACGACGCGCAGATAGGCCAGCGCATCGCGGATTTCGGCGCGCTCGTAGAAGCGCGGGCCGCCGATGACGCGATAAGGCACGCCGAGCGTCACCAGCCGGTCTTCGATCTCGCGCATCTGGGCCGAGATGCGCACCAGGATGGCGATCTCGGAGAGCGGGTGCTTCTTGGCGTGCAGCGCCTCGATCTCCTCGCCGATCAGGCGCGCCTCGTCCTCGGAGTCCCAGGCGCCGGTGATCGTCACCTTCTCGCCGGCCTCGTCCTCCGTGCGCAGGGTCTTGCCGAGGCGGCCCTGGTTCTTGGCAATGAGGCCGGAGGCCGCCGAGAGGATGTGGCCCGTCGAGCGGTAGTTGCGCTCCAGGCGGATCACCGTGGCGCCGGGAAAGTCGTGCTCGAAGCGCAGGATGTTGTCGACCTCGGCGCCGCGCCAGCCGTAGATCGACTGATCGTCGTCGCCGACGCAGCACAGGTTCTTGCGCGCCTGGGCGAGCAGCCTGAGCCAGAGGTACTGGGCGACGTTGGTGTCCTGGTACTCGTCCACCAGCATGTAGCGGAAGCGGTTCTGGTACTGCTCCAGGATGTCCGGATGCTCGCGCCACAGGCGGAGGCATTCGAGCAGGAGGTCGCCGAAATCGACGGCGTTCAGAACCTTCAGTCGCTCCTGATAGGCCCGGTAGAGCCGGCCGCCCTTGCCGTTGGCGAAGGCTCCGGCCTCGCCGGCGGGCACCTGGTCGGGCCCGAGGCCCCGGTTTTTCCAGCCGTCGATGTGGGCGGCGAGCTGGCGGGCCGGCCAGCGCTTCTCGTCGATCCCTTCCGCCTCGATCACCTGCTTCATCAGGCGGAGCTGATCGTCCGTGCCGAGGATCGTGAAGTCGGAGCGCAGGCCCACCAGCTCCGCGTGGCGACGCAGGATCTTGGTGCCGATCGAGTGGAAGGTGCCGAGCCACTGCATGCCCTCGGCGACCGGACCGATCACCGAGGTGATGCGCTCGCGCATTTCCCGGGCGGCCTTGTTGGTGAAGGTCACGGCCAGGATCTGGGACGGGTAGGCCTTGCCGGTGGCGATCAGGTGCGCGATCCGGGTGGTGAGCACGCGGGTCTTGCCGGTGCCGGCGCCCGCCAGAACGAGAACCGGGCCTTCCGTGGCCTCGACGGCGGCGCGCTGCTCCGGGTTCAGCCCGTTCAGATAGGGCGATTGTGGCGCCACCGCCGCGCGGGCGCGGGCGCTCAGGGAACCGGACGCCGGCTCATGGGCAAGGCTGTCCTGCGGGTCGGGTCTGGGATCGGACTGATTCATCGGCGGGACCATGGATCAAAAGGCGAACGGCGTCGAGCCTGAATCCCGGTCGATCCTGCCGCAGGCTCGAACTTCCAGGCTTCGATTCCATTGTCGGAAAGAGCTTCCATCGCCATATGGGTATGGCAGGCCCGGAGAGGAATGTCCCATGCGTATCGTGGTGGCCCTTGCCATCGTCTCAAGCCTTGTCATGGCCGTGCCGGCCGAAGCCCAGACGCGCCTGCCGCGCACGAGCCCGGCGGAACGGAACACGGATGCGATCAACCGGCGGATCCAGCAGGATCAGCAGATCCTGGGCGTCGAGCAGGACATCCAGAGCAAAAGCAACCAGATCCGTCAGAATGTCGACCGGGATCGCCTTTTCGCCCCTCGCTATCTGCCTCCGGTGCCGCGTGCCGGCTGCGGGCGCGGGAGGATATGCTAGTGGCGCGTGCCTGACGCCGACAGGGCATCCTGAATCTCGGCCTTGTGCGGAATGCCGATGACCCGGCCCAGGGCCTGCGGCTTCGTCAGCCGGGCATGGGTCGCCTTCATCACGGCGAGGTTGGCCGCGATGTCGTCGGGGAAGGGGCAGACCTTCCGGGTTTCCATGTCCACGTGGAGGGAAAGCCCCTCCATGGACGCCGCCACCCAGCCCTCGGTGGCGTGGCGGATCTCCAGATAATAGTGGATGCGCTTCTCGTCGAAATCGACCAGCTGAAGCGTGACGCGCACGCGGTCGTGCATCTTCAGCTCGCGCTTGTAGAGCGTATGGATCTCGGCGGCGAAGAACGATGCCCGGCGCTTTTCCAGGTAATCGTGGCCGAGCCCCACGAGGCTGAAGCCTTCCTCCACGGCCCGGTCGAAGAGCACGTGGTAATAGGCCATGTTCATGTGGCCGTTATAGTCGATCCAGGCGGGTTCGACCCGCATCGTCGAGGACACGAAGGGCGCAAAGAAAAACACGGGCGTGCGCTTGTCCATGGTCAGTGCCGTCCCTCGACGCCGCTCAGGCGGGCATTCCTTTCCTGACGGGACAGGAATGTTAGCACATTCAGGCGTGTTGCGAAGGAGGGGCGCGGCATCTTTCTCATCCGGAGTGTTGCCTTTGCAACGGTTCTGGTAGCTATGGGAAGAACGAGCATCACAACCGGATCTGAAGCCTTCATGAATACCTTCCAAGCGACCGCCCGTCAGAAAGCCACGGACGCCTCCGTGGCCGCTCTGTCATCCGCCCTGTCCGGGCGTTTCGGCGACCGGGTCGTGACCTCGGCCGCCGTGCGCGAGCAGCACGGACATACCCTGACCTGGGTGAAAAACCAGCCGCCGGACATCGTGGTCTACCCGCGCACGACGGAGGAGGTTTCGGAGATCGTCAAACTCTGCGCCGAGCACGAGGTTCCGATCATCCCCTATGGGACCGGCACATCCTTGGAAGGCCATATCAACGCACCCTACGGGGGCGTTTCTATCGATCTCAGCCTGATGAAGCGGATCATCGCCGTCCACGACGAGGACCTGGACTGCGTGGTCGAGGCGGGCGTGACCCGCAAGGAGCTGAACGAGTTCCTGCGCGACAAGGGCCTGTTCTTCCCCATCGATCCGGGGGCCGACGCTTCCATCGGCGGCATGGTGGCGACCCGGGCGTCCGGCACCAATGCGGTCCGCTACGGGACCATGAAGGACGTGGTGCTCTCGCTCACCGCCGTGCTTCCCGATGGCGAGATCGTCAAGACGGGAAGCCGCGCCAAGAAGAGCTCGGCGGGCTACGACCTGACCCGCCTCCTTGTCGGCTCGGAGGGGACGCTCGGCATCGTCACCGAGATCACCCTGAAGCTCCACGGCATCCCGGAGGCGATCTCGGCCGGCATCTGCCCGTTCCCGTCCGTGAAGGCGGCCTGCGATGCGGTGATCATGACGATCCAGACCGGCATCCCGGTGGCCAGGATCGAGCTGCTCGACGAGGTCCAGGTGCGGGCGGTCAACCTCCATGCCAAGCTCTCCCTGCCCGAGAGCCCGCTGCTGCTCCTGGAATTCCACGGTTCCGAGGCCGGGGTGCAGGAGCAGGCCGAGCGGTTCGGCGAGATCGCAGCCGAGTTCAGCGGCGGCCCGTTCGAATGGGCCACGAAGCCGGAAGAGCGGTCGCGGCTCTGGCAGGCCCGGCACGACGCCTATTGGGCCGCCAAGGGCCTGCGACCCGGGGCCCAATCGGTCGCGACCGATGTCTGCGTGCCGATCTCGCGCCTCGCCGAATGCGTGGATGCCACCAAGCAGGACATCCTGGCCAGCGGCCTGATCGCCCCCATCGTGGGCCATGTGGGCGACGGCAACTTCCACGTCCAGCCCCTGGTGAACGCCGATGATCCGGCGGAAATCGAGGCCTGCGAGGCTTTCGTGGACCGGCTCGTGCGGCGGGCGGTGGCCATGGAGGGGACCTGCACGGGCGAGCACGGCGTGGGGCAGAAGAAGATGAAGTACCTGGAGCTGGAGCATGGGCCGGCCGCCCTGGCCCTCATGCGCGTCTTGAAACAGGCGATCGATCCTCACAACATCATGAACCCGGGCAAGATCATCGCGCTTTGACGGTGGAACACGCGGAACGGCGCTCCCGGTCCTCGGCGTCATGGGGTAGGACGTGTCACGGTAACGGAGAAAAGGCAGCCTCTTGCGCGATATCCTGACGATCATCGCATCCATCGTGATCCTGATCCTGGCGATCGCCGTAGCGGCGCCTCCCTTCGTCGACTGGGAGGCTCATCGCGACACGATCGACCGGATGATCTCGCGCGCATCCGGCACCGAGGCTCGCACCGAAGGCGACATCGGCATCCGGCTCCTGCCCGAGCCCCGCTTGACCCTCGGGCGCCTGAGGCTCGGCGGCAAGACGCCGGATTCGCCGGTTCTCACCGCCGACGGGGTCCGGGCCGAGGTAGCCCTGACCCCTCTGCTCCGAGGCGAGGTGCGGTTCACGGAGACGCGGGTGGGCCGGGCCGATATCCGCATCCCGGTCTCGGGCGACGGTGACTGGCGCCTGCCGCCCGATCTCGTATCGGGCAGCGGCCGCGGCCGCGAGTGGGCCATCGAGAACCTCACCGTGGCCCAGCTTCTGGTCACGACGCAGAGTGCCAGCACCGGCCGCACCAACCAGGCCTTCGCCGAGAACGTCGCCATCGAGGGCCAGAGGCTGATCGGCCCCTGGCGGGTCGAGGGGACGACCTCCGGGGTGCCGTTCCGGCTCGTCACGGGAGAACTGGCCGAGGACAAGACCGTTCAGGTCAAGCTCTCGGGTGGAGGCGACAATTATCCGCGCTTCGACATCGACGCCCGGCTGGGGCTGAACGAAGGAAGCGGCGAGGCCGCGACCCCGCAGGTCGCCGGCAAGGCGAAGGTCCTCTTCGGCCCTCCGGCTCAGATCGCAGCCGCGGGCATTCCGATCCCGATCGCGGTCGAAACCGAATTCAAGACGGTGCCTGGCGCCGTCGAGCTCAACCCGGCCAGCCTCGAGGCCGGCGAGGGCGGCGCCAGCCTGCGCATGACCGGACAAGGTCGGATCGGTCTCAACGATCCCCGCATCTCCCTGAAGCTCGAAGGCCGCCGGCTTGATGCGGACAGCTTCATCCTGTCCGGGAACGGGCAGGATTTTAAGAGCCGGCTGCAAGGATGGTCCCTGCCGCTGATCCGGGTGCCGATCGATCTCGATCTCAAGATCGACAGCATCGGCCTGGGCCAGGAGGATCTGTCGAACGCGGTCCTGCGGCTGTCTCTCGACACGGGCCGGGCTACTCTCGACCGGATCGAGTTCAATGCTCCTGGCGAGACCAGGGTGGCGATCGAAGGACAGCTCGGCCTGACCACCCGGGGCGGCATCAACGGCAAGGTGGCCCTGGCCTCCAACGGGTCCGACCGTCTGGCGCGCTATCTTGCGCGCATCGGCCTCAACTCGCCGCTGCTCAGGGTGCTCGACGGACGTCCCGTCGAGGCCTCTTCGGAGATCGCCTTCTCGAACCCCGTCCTGTCCTTCAACCGTCTGCGCCTCAAGACGGGCGAATCGGTCCTGACCGGGAACGCCCGCTATACGGCGCCGGAGGCCAGCGAGCGCGGCAAGCTGGAGGCCCAGGTGGCGATCCAGGGCCTGAACCTCGACGACCTGCCGCAGGTGTCGAGCGTCTTCCAGGCGACCGAGAACCTCGACGTCGGCTTCATCCTGGACGCCCGCGGCGTCAGTGCGGGCAAGAGCCCCGCCACCGGCCGGATCTCAGCCCGCATCCTGTCGGACGGGCCGGCGCTCATGGTCGAGACCCTCGACATCGTCGATCTCGCCGGGGCCAATGCCCGGGTGCGAGGGCGGATCGCCCCGGACGGTTCGGGGCAGATCACCGGAAAGGTCACGGCCCAGCGCGCCAATCCTCTGGTCGACCTCTTGGGCAGCGTATGGATCGGCGGAATCTCGAAGCTCGTCCCCACCTTCGTCCGTGAGGGCGCGCTCGATCTCGATGTCACGTCGGAGCGCGTCGCACCGGCGCCCGGGTCGACGGAGCTGCGCCTGCGCACGACCGCGAAGGGGCGGGTGGCCGGAGGGCCATTCGAAGGGCAGGTCGACTCCCTCGACGGGCGGACCGAGAGCCTCACCATCGCGTTGTCGGCCGAGAATACGGGGCGCTGGGTCAACCGGGCGACCATGGCCGGGCTGAACCGACCCTCCCGGGTCGACCTCCGGGGCACCCGGGTCGGGTCCGGATTGTTCAACGTCACCCTCGCGGGCGACATTGCCGGCGCCAAGGTCGCGACGACACGCCCCTTCGCCCTGAGCGAGGCGGATGACGTGGTGGACAGCGGCGAGGTCGAGATCTCGACGCCCGACATCACGCCCTTCCTGCTTCTCCTCGGGGACGGGGCGGGGGTCGCACCGCCGGTGCCCGTGACCGGCCGCGTCACCCTGGGCCGGGAGCGGGGCGCGACCCTGCTCGACGTCAACGGCAAGGTCTCGAACGACAACGTGCAGGCACGCCTCGTCGCGGCCTCCCGGTCGGAGATCAGCGGCGACATCTCCCTCGGGCGGCTGTCCCTGCCATGGCTCGTGGCCGCCCTGTCGCTCAACGTGCCGGGAGACCAGAGCGCCACGGCGATCTGGTCGACCGCCCGCTTCGGGCAAAGCGGGCGCCTCGTCTCCGGCGGGCAGGTGACGGTCCGGGTCGGGGCCCTCGAGCTGGGCCGCGGCCTCCAGGCCAGCCGCGCCTCCTTCGTGCTCGGAGCGCAATCGGACGGGATCTCCATTCGCAATCTCGACGCCACCATCGGGTCGGGCCGGATCACGGGTTCGGCCGCTATCACACGGCAGGAAGGCACGGCCACCATCGTGGGCGAAGGCGCCCTGGAGAAGGTCCCCCTGTGGGCCCTGACCGGAGCCTCGCCGTTCGAGGCCGTTCTGTCGGGTCCGCTCCGATTCGGGGCTGCTGGCACGAGCCTGTCCGAACTCGTGGCCAATCTCGGCGGTGCCGGCGACTGGCAGGTCACCAATCTGCGCCTTCCCGCGGCCGACCCGACCGTGTTCGATAAGGCGCTCAAGCGGGCGCTCGCCGAGAACGATCCCCTGGCCGAGGGCAAGGCGGAAGCGATTTTCGGGATCGAACTCGGCCGGGCTCCCTTCAATGCGGCGCCGATCAAGACCTCGGCCGCCCTCGTCGGCGGAATGCTGCGGCTCTCGCCCTTCGTGGCCGAGAGCGGGTCGGCCACCTGGCAGGGCGCCGTCACCTACGATCTGAAGACCCTGCAGCTCGATGCCCGCGGAGCTCTCACCGCCAAGTCCTCGCCTCCGGAATGGGTCGGTGCGCCGCCCTCGGTCGGATTGAGCTGGCAGGGCTCCCTCTCGGCGCCCGTTCGTCAGATCGACGCGGGCCCGTTCCGCAACGGACTGGCCGCCATCGTGCTCAAGCGCGAGCTGGAGAAGATCGAGGCGTTCGAGCGCGCCGCGGCCGAACGTCAGCGCCAGATCGATGCGCAGCGCGAGGCCGAGCGGCAGAGGGCCAAGGCGGCCGAGGAAGAGGCTCTCCGCCAGGCCCGGGCCCGGGCGGAAGCCGAGCGCGCCCGCCGGGATGCGGAGCGGCTGCAACAGGAACAGCGAAACCAGCCGGAGCAGGAGACCGCCCCCTCGCCGACCGCCGCGCCGCCCCTGACCCCGCCAGTGCAGATCGGCCCGCCGCCCTCGGTCTACGGGACGCCCACGCGATAGGGCCGGTTGGGCAAGCCTCATGGGCCGGGGCGCCATGCCCTGGAGCCACCCTCCGCCCGTCCTGGCGCGCTCCGCCTGTGCTGACACCCACCACGTCATGGCCGGGCTGGTCCCGGCCATCCCGATCATGTGAAGCGCCGTGCCTTACGGGTGGGGATCACCGGCACAGGGCCGGTGATGACGTGCGGAGGGTCGGAGTGGTGGACAGTGTGGGTGCGATGATGTTCTCACTTTGTTCTTGACAGGAGTGCCAAGCTAAGCTATATCGTTGGACAGATCGGTTCCTGCGAGGGGCGCGCTCGCGAGGCGTCGCAAGTGTGGGAGCCGGCACGGTCCTG
>NZ_JAGPUP010000478.1:0-22606 GCF_018069605.1 Microvirga sp. HBU67558
AATGCCAACGACAACGTTGACATGGGTGAAGTGCGCCTCGCGGCGTAACCATCCGGGGCTCGGGATAGCCTAGCAACAGAAACGGCACCTTCGGGTGCCGTTCCCATATTTGATCGAACACGCCAGTTGAGCAAGCGCCTCCTCGGAGCCACTGAGGCGGCTGTTCATCAACTCGTTGCTGCCCAGCATGATGGAGAACTCGGCCCCGCGTTTCTTGAGGCGCAACTCTCCTTCGTCACCAGGGATCTTTGCCGTGTCCAGGAGGGCCCAGGGGATCATGAATAGCTCGTCAGAAAGCGCTACTGATTTTACTTGCCGAGCAAGTGGTCGAAGTCAGCCAGAACATGGTCGATCAGCTTGCGACGGCGTAGATCGCTTGCATCCAAACTCTGGGCGAGGAGGCCAAGCAGATAGCGTGCCTTCTCAGCCGCTTCGTGCCAATCAGTGGCAGGTGCGGCTGCGAGCAGATCCTCGAGTTCCGCCTGTCTCATACGCAGTGCTTCCTGGTCGGCTTCGACTTCCGACCGGAGACGTCGAAGATCAGTAGCCTTCTGGGCTGCCATGCCGCGATGAGCATCGAGATTGGTCGGTTGATCAGTCGTCATCTGGTTCCTCCGTATCCGTTCCCGGCGCATCCACTGGAGAGTCGATCACTTAAGTGCGTTCGATCAGCAGGCGAGCCAGGGTCTTGGCCAAGCGCTCGTTTTGGCCAACGGGCTCAGGCGTCACATCGTGCCATTGATGTGCTCGAAGCGCCCAGGCGATATCCGAGAGGCTGCCGAGAGGCTCATGCGGCCAAGCAGGCTCGCCCGTGGGCGTCAGGATCATAAACTGCCGGGAGGCCTTCATGCCAACGCGGGCGACGTACAGGATCTCATCGCCCCGTCGAAGCAGCACGAGCGGTTCGTAGATCTGCGATCCGTGGAAGAAGGCTTCGCCATTGGTCAAATCTCGGACACCCGGGCTGTGATTTCGCCCTCGCGCACGGCGCGCTCACCGAAGCCGGACGATTTGATGCGGTACCAGACTTCGCCGGTCTGATCGGCCGGCATAAGACGCGTTACCTCGTAGATGCCGCTTGAACTGGCACGCTTGTCCGAGAAGTTCGGATGGGTGATGCGAACCAACTGATGAAGTTTATACTTGTGAGACATTCTGTTTTCTCCTGAAGCTGGGCCTTGACGCGTGGGCGAGCGCTGCGGGGCTTGGGTGGCACAAACGAAAAAGCCGCCCCACACGCGGGAGCGGCTTCAAGGCTTAGCGGCACAGATAATGTACTGAGCCTGTCATCGTGGATCACGCGTTCTCGATGTTATTGACGGGGATCTTGCCAGAGCGGCGGTCTTTCGCTGTGTCGAAGGCCACCTTCGGCCTTCGATGAGGTTGCGCATGCCGGCGCGCTCAAGAGTGGATGCATGGACGAACACGTCCTTGCTGCCATCGTTCCGGTGGATAAAGCCGAAGCCCTTCATCTCGTTGTAGAATTGCTCAGTGCCCGTAATCATAGGGGTAGCCATTCGGGATTGTCGCAGATGCACGTGAGCGAAGGCACGCCAAAGCGCGGCCGCAACCCGGTTCATCGATGTAATGGTAAGAAAGTCCGAACGTGCGCCTGGAAAAACCAAAAGCGAAACGACCCGATTGTCCGGCCAAAATCCGATAATTGTTATATGAGTCTTTTCTACGCGAATTGCAAGTGTTGACTGCTTTTACTTTGAATTTGGGCGGGTCCCGTTAGCAGCCGATGCAATTCGAGGAGAGATCTAGCGCATCGTGCGGACAAATTAGACCCAGTTTTCCGCACGATGCGCTCCCTAAACCCAACAAAAGGTTCCACTCGTTGGGAAAATGCCACGCATCGCTGAGTCTCCGGCATATTCGCCGGCATGCCAAACTCGCGAGGCAAACAATCGACGTTCAGATGGCAGGCAAAACAACGTACCCAATCCGCTCAAGGTCTCAGCGTACGACACGTCCTTTATCGTCAGCTGATCATCGAGCCATCACTGCACTGGCCAGAGAAGCCCGCGCGTGCCATAAGCTCTCCATGAACACCGAACCCATGTACCCTTATTCACTAGAGGTCATGCCCTGCGAGAAGCCGGCAGGACACTTTCAGTGGAGTATTCGAGAGCGTGGCAGGCTGATCCAACGATCGGACCGGCCGCACCCATCCGAGTCTAAAGCCCGCGAGAAAGGGCAAGCCGAGCTTGAACGTCTGTTCTTCGGCGGACGGGATCGACGGTAAAGCCAATCCGAGCGACGCTGCGCAAAGGTGATCTCCGTTGCAGTGATCCTCCCCAGGGAGGTTCGAAATCTTCATATTGTCGCGCTTCCCATTGACCAGTTTGACGGGACCAGATGGGAGTTCGCAGATCAGGTCCAACTTAGAACGACGTGCTCACGGCACCTGTCGCAAAGCTGGTTGTCCTGATCCCGTCTTAGTGACTGTTGCGCCATCACTTCCCTTTGACCAATCAGCCTCGTGGGTTCCGGGGCGAGCGGACCGCCGATGGCCAAAGCTGAAACATGTCGCCATTCCAAGAATGGTTCCTCTCTTCCGAAGCCCCGTACCCTCGTGCAGGAGGAATTGTGGTGCAGCCGTATCGAGCGGTGAAGAAATGGGGCCACGTGATGTAAATGGGCTTGAGCCGCGGATCCAAGGACACAATCAGGTTTCTACCGAAACCGCGAAAGAGTTCGCCGCAAAGGACTAGACATTAACTATTGACCCAAAAACTCTCATGCAAGGCTGTCGTGGACGTCCGCCATCACAACTCGTTCAACGATGGATCCGCATGGACAGGCTGTAGTCCTGGGGTGGGAAACACAGAGTCGCAACAAATCCCGCGGTCCTCCATATCCGGCTCCTAGCGATGTTCATTCTCTTTCTTGGCTAGCGCAATCTTGCTGCGGGCTCTGCTTGCCTTGTGGCCGGCCAGATCCTTGATAAATGACGCTGCCCACTGCGAGACATCGGAGACCCACAGAACGCTCAACATCGCCTGCCAGCGTGCGACCCGCTCCTCACGGCTCATGTGCAGCGCTTGCTGAATCGCTTCGGCTACTTCGACCTTGTCGTTCGGGTTGACAATGAGGGCATCGGTGAGCTCCTCAGCCGCTCCGGCAAATTTCGACAGGATGAGCACACCAGGATCCTCCGGGTCCTGCGCGGCCACGTATTCTTTAGCCACCAGGTTCATCCCGTCCCGAATAGGGGTCACGAGGCCGACCCGAGACAGCCGATAGAGGCGTGCAAGGATTGCACGAGAATAGGTGCTGGTTACATAGTGGATCGGCACCCAGCCTGGCTCACCCAAGGAGCCGTTGATCCGCCCCAGCGTCTCATTCACAACTCGGCTGAGGGTCGCGTACTCGGGCACTTCGCTTCGGCTGGTTGGGGCGATCTGCAGATAGGTCACCCGTCCCCGCTGATCCGGATGGTTGACCAGAAAGCGCTCGAACGCCTCCATGCGCTCCGGAATGCCCTTTGAGTAATCCAGCCGATCAACCCCGATGATCAGCTTGCGGGTTCCCAATCCAGCAATCGTCTGCTTCAGAAGCCGGCTCGAGCCAGAGCGTTGGGCGGCCTGCTGGAACCCATGGACGTCAATGCCGATTGGGGCGCCCTTAATGCGAACACGGCGGCTTCCGACGTCGAGAAGATCGGCCCTGCGGTGGATGGCGCCAAGTTCCTGGACGAGGCTGCGTCTGAGGTTGTCGGCATCCCGCTCTGTCTGCACACCCACAAGATCATAGTCCGGGATGACGCGCAGGAGCTCTGTGCTGCCTGGAAGAGCTCCAAACACTTCAGGAGCGGGCCAGGGAATGTGATGGAAGTATCCGATCGAGTTGGTGATCCCGACCGCCCGCAGTTCGCTCGCAAGAGGGATGAGGTGATAGTCATGAACCCAGATGAGATCGTCAGGCTGGATCAGATGAGCCAGTGCACTGGCGAAACTCCGATTGACCCGCAAGTAACCTGCGTAATCAGCCCGCGAGAACTCGGACAGACCAATCCGATAGTGCATGATGGGCCAGAGCGCCCGGTTGGCGAAACCGTTATAGTATTCCTGCCGGTCGAGCGAAGTCAGGTCCATAACGGCGTACCGCACCTGCCCCTTGTCGATGATCTTGGGCTGGGCCGCCGGATGGGCTGACACCTTACCGCTCCAGCCGAACCACAGCCCCTGATAAGCTTGCAAGGCCTCGTGCAGGGCCACGGCTAAGCCTCCTGCAGCGGCCTTTCCGGTGGCGTCCGGAATAGCCACGCGATTGGAGATGACAACGAGCCGTCGCAAAGGCGTCTTCCTTTTTGTAGCATGCTGGAGGGTAGCCCAAGGACGAACACGCTAGCAAACACCGCACATGGGCTTGGTCAGGCAGGTAGAGGCCATTCTGGACCGGGAAGCAGATAGCTTCTCATTTGGCTATGGTGGCTGAGGAGCGAGATCGGCAGGGCCGACCCGAGCCGCTGAGAGGTTTCAACAGTCAAGCCAGCGCCACAGACTTGCCCGTAGCAGGAACTGTGCCCTTGCTGCTTCGCTGAAGACGACTGAATAAATTTATTACTGAGTATCGTTACACTGCATTCAGCTGGCACCCACCGTTGGCCGATAATGCGTTCAAGAGGCCGATCATCTGAATGAGGTTGGAGGGTTTCGAGAGAATGCACCTTGAGGGGCAGGCTGCATGAACTCCGCAGGGCCTGTCACATAACGATAGGCAGGCCAACGCTCGCGATAAGCCCTCGCCACCTCCTTGCTCTGAGCCTCCGACATGCGAACGTCGGTCCATAGGGCATCGACAGCAATCCCGGGTTGCGGGAACCTGAGGACCTGC
Organism: Microvirga sp. HBU67558; assembly: GCF_018069605.1. NCBI lineage: Bacteria > Pseudomonadati > Pseudomonadota > Alphaproteobacteria > Hyphomicrobiales > Methylobacteriaceae > Microvirga > Microvirga sp. HBU67558. The sequence continues at coordinate 4,843 of NZ_JAGPUP010000478.1, forward strand.
CCTCCGCTAGCCGCTTCTGTGACCTCACACCCGGCCTCTTCGAGCCCTGCCACGGCTACCTTGCGGAGGACGACATCATCTTCCACGACTGGAATTCCATGATCATCCCGCCGCATAGTGTGCCTCCATGGACTCCCAAATCACCTCATCAAGCGTGTTGGGCTCCATAAAGGCGATTTGCTGAAAAGTGTCTGCGCTCCCAGGGAGCCTTCCTGTCGGTGGTGGCGATGTAATGCTTCCGTGGACCACGTTAGGCATTCGGAACCCTCGAACCTTTGGGGAATTGAACACCCTCTTACCACGGCGAAGCTCGATTAGATGCCTGACCAAAACGATACCGACCAAGAGGAGTTGCTGGAGCAGCAGCGGGCCTTGGCAGAGTTCGGGGACTTTGCGCTCAAGACCGAGACCATCGATGACATCCTGAACAGGGCCTGCGAGCTCATCAGCCGGGCGCTTGAAACCGACTTGGCCAAGCTCATGGAACTCCTGCCTGATGGCCATACCTTCAAGGTTCGTGCGGGCGTCGGCTGGAGACCAGGGATCATCGGAGGGGTCACTGTCACGGCGGCCGAGAACTCACCGGAGGGGCTGACCCTCAAGGAGGGGGCGGTCATCTCGAAGAACTCCGATGAGGAGGATCGCTTCGAGTACCACAACTTTATGAAGGAGCATGGGGTCAAGGCGTTTGTGAACGTTCTCGTGCTGAGCAGCAAGGGGCGTCCTCCCTTCGGTGTCCTTCAGGTGGACAGCCGCGAACCCCGGGACTTCACGCAATCGGACATCGAGTTCCTCCGCAGCTACGCCAATCTCCTTGGCGCCGCCATCGAGCGCCTGCGGGTCGTGGACGAGCTGCGAGCGGCCGTGCGGGAAAAGGATCTTCTGATCGGCGAGCTTAATCACCGGGTGAAGAACACTCTGACGACGGTGCAGTCCATTGCCTCGCAGACACTGCGGAACGCGCCCTCGCTTGACCATGCCTCGGACGCCATCGAGAGCCGTCTCATCGCGCTGTCGCAGGTTCACAATGTGCTGACCGACCGAAGCTGGGCACATGTGGCGCTTCACGACATTGTCGCACAGGCCGTCGAGCCATACCGCAGCCGCAGCGAGAGCCGCATCCACGTCCAGGGCCCGAGTGTACAGGTCCCGCCGCGCATGGCGCTGCCGCTTGCGATGGCGCTTCAGGAACTGGTGACGAATGCCGTGAAATATGGGGCATTGTCCAACGGAACGGGGCAGATCCGAGTCCATTGGACGCTGGATGGCACGAGCACTCCTCCGCGCCTGCATCTGCTGTGGGAGGAGACGGCGGGACCGCCTGTCCAGAAGCCGATCCGCCGGGGCTTCGGCACGCGGCTCATCGAGCGCAGCCTGGCTCACGAACTCGCGGGCGAGGTACGGATTGAGTTTTCTAAGACGGGCGTCGTATGCTCAGTCGACGCTCCACTGGTGAGCTAAGGCAATCAACCGCTCCTGGCACTGGGCTGAACTTGGCCGTATTTCGACAATGGATTGGTATCGGGACGTTCGCAGAACCTCGCCCAAGGATTCAGGATGACCCATAGGAGACGTTGGAGCAGAACAACTGCCATGAAGTAACAAGGTATAAAATGACCATCACGATCCGTTTGGCACAGAAGACCGATGTTCTGCCGATTGCGCGGCTGCATTTTCATACGTGGCGGGAGACCTATCGCGGTCTTGCTCCGCAAACTGCATTCGACGCGGTGACGGAGGAGGTCAGGCTGGCCCGTTGGCAGAGTATGCTTTCAAACGCCGAAAGCGAGCGGATCGTTATGGTTGCCGAAGCGGAGAGGCAAATGGCAGGATTCGGTGCAGCCGGACCAGCCTCCGACGACATCTTTCAGGGCCGAGCCGAGGTCAAGTTTCTCTATGTGGCAGCCGCCTTCAACCGCATAGGCGTTGGCCGTAATCTGCTGCTTCACCTTGCGCGCCACATGATGGAGGCCGGCTACAACGGCGTCGGACTTGGTGTGGTTGTCGGGAACGATCCGGCCATCGCGTTCTACGAACGAATGGGAGGAGAAAGGGCCGGGAGCTATACCGATCCGGGTCCTGTATGGCGCTCCCAGAACTATCTTTATGTCTGGGATGATCTGCCGGCGCTCATGGCCCAGGAGCGGAAGAGCAATCATTGAATGCGCAGCGATGTTCGCTGGCGTGAACCGAACATGAGAAAAAGGCTCACGCATCACTGCGTGAGCCCATGTCCAGATTTAGTCCGTGCCTTGATTGATGCCGATGGGCGTCAGCTTGTTGGCCTGGAGACCATATTTCTTGACGATCTCATCATAGACGCCTTTCTGCTGAAGGCGCTCAAGACCTTCCTTGATCGCATCACGCAGTTGGGTTTCGGTCTTCAGAACGGGAATGCCGGAAAGGGAAACCGTGAAGGCCTCGCCGATGAGTACATAGCTGTTTGGTTCCTGCGACTGGAAGTACGGCAGGGTCTCGTTGCCCTGGACGGCAGCATCGAGGCGCTGCGTCTTCAGCTGCGTGCGGGCATCAGCCGATCCCTCGGTGCCGATGGCCTCAATGGCCGACTTTCCCTTCGCCACGCAGTTGGCTTGGCTCCATTCGCCGATCTGGCGGGGCCAGTTGGTGGAGCGGCTCGCGCCGACTTTCTTGCCGCACAGGTCCTCAGGCGCCTTGATGGTCGCCGCCATGGCGGGTGAAGTGTAGAACTGCGCGCCGGATTTCATGTAGTCGACGAAATCGACGATTTCGCGGCGGGCCGGGAGATCGCTCATGCCAGCGAGTGCGATGTCGACACGTCCGGTCTGAAGCGACGGGATCATCTGAGCGAAGGCGATTTCCTGCCATTCGATTCCAACGCCGAGTTCCTTCGCGAGAGCCTCGCCCAGATCAATGTCAAAGCCCGTGAGCTTGTTCGTAGCCGGATCCTTGAAAGTGATGGGCGCGTAATTCGGCATCGTCGCGACGACGATCTTGCCAGCCTTCTTGATGCGATCCGGTAGTTCCGCTGCGTGGGACGGGGCTGTAAAGCCCAGAGCGATCACGCTCGCGAGCAGACCTGCTGTCAGTTTCATTGTCGTCTGTCCTTTCCTGAGGGGAACATTCGTCAAGCGAGAACCGCGGCGATGAAATCGCGGGTTCTCTGTTGTTGCGGGTGCACCAGCACCTCTTGCGGTGAGCCCCGTTCCACAATGGCTCCCCGATCCATGAAGACAACTTCGTTCGCGACCTCGCGTGCAAATCCAAGCTCGTGCGTCACGACGATCATCGTCATGCCCGAACGCGCCAGATCTTTCATGACGGCGAGAACCTCGCCGACCAACTCCGGGTCGAGCGCCGAGGTCGGTTCGTCGAACAGCATCAGCTTGGGCTTCATGGCGAGGGCGCGTGCAATCGCGACGCGCTGCTGCTGCCCGCCGGAGAGTTCCGATGGATAGGCATCGCGCTTTGCCGAAAGCCCCACACGTTCCAGAAGCACCATTGCCTCGTCGGTGACTTCGTTGCGGCGGCGCTTCTGCACCGTCACCGGGCCTTCAATGATGTTCTCAAGGGCCGTCATGTGCTGGAACAGGTTAAACCGCTGGAAGACCATGCCGCTCGTCAGCCGTTGGCGGGCAATCTCTGAATCTGTCAACTCATAGAGCTTGTTCCCGACACGGCGATAGCCGACGAGTTCGCCATCGACCCAGATGGCTCCGGAATCGATCCGCTCGAGTTGGTTGATGCAGCGAAGGAGCGTGCTCTTTCCCGACCCAGAGGGGCCGACGATGCAGAGCACCTGCCCGGCGGGGATTTCGATCGACACACCATTGAGCGCCTGAACGGACCCAAAGGTTTTGCGCACATCGGCTGCGACGACGACAGGCATCATGGCTCAGCTCTCCACAGCCGAGGGCGCGGCAGGACGAGACCGCCGGCCTGAGCCCCTCGCGAAGTAGCGTTCAAGGAAATGCTGGCCGATGCTCAGGACTGTCACGATGATCAGATACCAGCCCGCGGAGACGATCAGAAGCTCGATCACCCGCGCATTGGCATAATAGACCGTTTGCGCGTTGCGCAAAACTTCGGCGAAGCCGATCACGCTGGCGATAGACGTGAGCTTCACCATGCTGATCACTTCGTTGCCCACCGGCGGAATGATCACCCGCATGGCCTGGGGAAGGACTATGCGGCGCAGGGTTGTCAGGCGCGTCATGCCGATGGCCTTGGCTGCCTCTGTCTGGCCTGCATCCACCGACAGTATGCCTGACCGGACGACCTCGGCCGTGTAGGCACCCTGATTGATGCCGAGGCCGAGCAGGGTTGCCACGAAAGGCGTCATCACATCGACCATGCGCGCCTCGAACAATCCAGGGATGCCGATGCGCGGAAAAACGAGAGCAAGGTTGAACCAGAGCAGGAGCTGAAGGAGGAGGGGTGTTCCGCGAAAGAACCAGATGTAGAAGACGGCGATGCCCTTCAGGACCGGGTTGGGCGACATCACCAAGATAGCGAACAGAACGCCGAGCGTGATGCCCAAGGCCATGGCACAGATCGTCATGATGATCGTGTTGCCGAGGCCGCTAATGATGGATTGGGCCGTGAAGAACTGGCCGACCACGGCCCAGTCGATCTGCCCTTCAGCGAATGCCTTCACCACAAGGGCGAACGCCGTGAGGATCAGGGCGCTGGCGATCCAGCGTCCGTAATGGCGGCGCGGTACATGAGTCAGGTGCGCGATCGACGGATCGAAGCGCGCGGTCTGCCCCGTGCCGATCGAGGAGGGTGCGGTGGTGCTGCTCATTCCGTTTCTCTCCATTCGTGCCTGTTCAGACCCGAGGGCCGTCATAATGCATCGCCCATTCGCGCTGTTTAACAAAATCCATGCGCAGGCGGGCAAGCTGTTCGGCGACCCGAAGCGGCGCCGTCCCGCCATAGCCGTCTCGGGCCCTGATGGCGGCATCCGGCGTTAGGTTCGTCATAAGGGCTGCGTCCAAGCGCGAATCCACGATCGATAGATCGTTGGCGCTCAGATCCTCAAGGCCGATATTGCAGTCCTCGCAATATCGCACCAGGCGGCCGGTGATCTCGTGGGCCTCCGAGAACGGGACACCCTGGCGCGCAAGCCAGTCGGCCACTTCGGTGGCTAACGTGAATCCATCGGTCGCTTGGCGGCGCACTTCATCCACATCGACCCGCATCGTCCGAACCATTCCGGCCATGGCCGGAAGTACGAGGGCGAGGGTATCGATGGCTTCGAATGCGGCCCGCTTGTCCTCGACGAGATCGCGATTGTAAGCAAAGGGCAATCCCTTGAGTGCGGTCAGCATCGTCCCGAGTGCACCGATGAGGCGCGCGGCCCGGCCGCGAGTCAATTCCGCAATGTCGGCATTCTTTTTCTGCGGCATGATGGATGAACCGGTGGCATAGGCATCGTCGAGCGCGATCCAGCGAAACTGGCGCGAGGACCAGAGGAAGATCTCCTCGGCCAAACGGGACAGGTTTACGCCGGTCATCGCGGTTACGAAGAGAAACTCCGCGACATGGTCGCGGCTGCCAACCGCATCGATGGAGTTTTCGCAAGGTGCGTCGTAACCGAGCTCACGGGCGGAGGATTCCGGCGATTTGGCGATGGCCGATCCGGCAAGCGCCGCAGCGCCCAGCGGAGAGCGTGCCGCGCGCCGATCCCAATCCTGCATGCGCTCGATGTCACGGGCGAAGCCCTGAGCATGAGCCAGGAGTTGGTGCGCAAAGCTCACCGGCTGCGCGGGCTGAAGATGGGTGAACCCAGAGGCTACGGTCTCGAGATGCTGTTCCGCCTGGAGCGCAAGAGCATCTTGCAGGACCAACAGGTCGATGACGATGCGACGAGCCTGATCGCGAAGATAGAGCTTGAGATCGTTAGCCGCTTGGTCGTTGCGCGAGCGTCCGGCCCGGAGCTTGCCGCCGAGGGGGCCGAGCCGTTCCGTGAGCTTACGCTCCAGAAAAGTGTGCACATCCTCGTCCTGTTCCGATGGAAGGAGGGATCTGGCGCCGACTTCGGCCTTGAGGTCGGCAAGAGCCGCCTGGATAGCCTCGCCCTCCTCCTGGGTGAGGAGCTTGGCTCTCACAAGCTCGCGCGCATGGGAGAAGGAGGCGGCGAGATCATAAGCCGCAAGGCGGAAATGGCTTGGATCGGACCGCGAGAGGTCCATGAGCTCTGGGGCAGGACCCGAGCGGAAGCGTGAGGCCCACAGAACAGTTGTCGATGTCATGCCGATCTCCTTTCCTTTGGTTTCCCAAGGGGAACTTCGGCTGGCAAATGAAATTATGTCGCCTTGATATTCTATTTTGGAATAGAAAGAGCCCTCGGTCCTCTTCTCTCCTCGGTTATTTTGTTCCATGTCGATCCAGCGCCTCCCGGGCTCCATGACCGCCCTGCGCGTCCTTCTCGCCGTTGCCGAGCACGGCACGGCCTCCGCCGCTGCGGCGGCCGTCAACCTGTCTCAGAGCGCGGTGAGCAAACATCTACGCGGGTTGGAGGAGACATTGGGAGTTTCCCTGTTCGCTCGCGGCAACCGTGGTCTCGTGCCGACGGAAGCCGGGCGGATCTACGTGAAGTATGTTCGCCGGGCCCTAGCGGAACTCGAAGCGGGCAACGCGCAGGTCTCTGCCCTCAAGGCTTCGCCTTGGTCCGTCAGGCTCCATGTGCTGCCGATCATTGGCGATCGGTGGCTCGTACCGCGCTTCTCGCGCTTTGCGGAACGCTATCCAGAGATCGACGTGCAGTTCACGACTTTCGTGACGACGGATACGGAGGAAGCGGCCGATGGGGTCTTCCGGTTCGGGGAGGGTGAGTGGCCGGGGCATCGAAGCAGCTACCTATTCGGCCGCGATGTTGCCCTCGTTGGCGCAGCCTCCTTCGTTGCGCGTCTGGGTGGCATCGAAACGGCGGAGGATGTGCGCCGCTATACCGTACTCGATCATTTTCAAACGCCCCTGCGCTGGAGCGAGTTTGCCGAGGCCCATGGGCTCGATGACTTCACGCCCGTGCATACGACCCGGTTCGGGTTCTATTCTCTCGTCATCCGTGCGGCGATAGCCGGCCAGGGCCTCGCACTTGTTCCGCGCCGACTCGTGCAGGAGGAACTCGAGGCAGGACGATTGGTCAATCCAGCAGGTCTCGGCTTCAAAAGCCGCAACGCCTATTGGTTCACGACACCGGAGGATCGCCCCATGCGTCCGGGGCTGGAGGCTTTCCGGAATTGGCTATTGGAAGAGGTGCAGGCGTACTGAAGGTCAAATCCGCCGAACTTCGAACCAGAAAGCCATGTGACTGGGACTTCGCCATTGCCAGCAAGGGGCTGAATGACCGCAGTTGGCACCTTCCGGAAGTACGCCGAGATTCTGCAAAGGCGCGAGAGCGGACCTTTATTTGGCCCGCTGCGGACTTTCCGCTGACGCTGTGATGCTCTGCTCAGGCGGTTTGTAGTGCCTGGATCAAATCGCGGGCAAAGCTCTCGCTGGCGGGCGGAAGTGTCCGCTCCGCCTTCTTGATGATCGAGACCTCCCGGGTAAATCGTTGGTCATCGACAGGACGCGAGCGCAAGGTCTGCTCAGCTCGGACTTCCATGGCAGACCCGGGCACGATGGCGGCCCCCAGTCCTGCCCGCACCATGCCCACCGCCGTCGACATATACGTCGCTTCAGCCGCAATGACAGGCAAGCGGCCGGCCGCAAAAAATGCGGCATCCACCACCGCACGCACGCTTGTGGCCGGGTGCATCAGAATAAGCGGATGTCGGATCAAGGCCTCTAGATCAACCTGTTCCATCTCGCCAAACGAATGTCCGACCGGGTAGACAACGTGCATGTGATCCTGCGTCGTATGCAGCACCTCGAAATCAGGATCGACGATCCGGCCGCCTGTCAGTCCAAGGTCGACCTGCTCCTCACGGACCTGGGCAATAACTCCGCTGGCGATCACGTCGTGGATCACGAACGAGATCTTCGGGTTTGCCTCCCGGAATTGGGCAATGATCTCCGGCAGGACACCCGCAGCAAAAGAGGGCAGGGCAGCAAGGCGCACGAAGCCGTGCCGCTGAGCGGCCAAATCCCGAGCTTCAGCGACAACGGCATCAAGGTCCCGCAGGATGCGCTGCAACGCCGGGACGAGTTCCCGACCGATCCTTGTCAGCGAGACAGTTCTGGTGTTGCGGTCGAATAGGCGCACACCCAAGGATTCCTCCAGATTGCGAATCTGCACTGTGAGCGCCGGCTGCGACAGGTTTAGGAGGCTGGCGGCCCGAGTGAAATTGCCAAGCTGAGCCACAGTGACGAAAGCGCGGATCTGGCGGAGGTCAGGATTCATAAATGCAGTCTATTGCTGTAATCCAACCATTTCAATTGTGTGATGAAAGGATCCGACCTCTAATGCGCGGCAGATCTGGAGGCACGCATGAGACAGATCAGGATCGGCGCAGGTGCAGGCTATTCCGGTGATCGGATCGAGCCGGCGATCGAGCTCGCGGAGAAGGGAGACCTTCAGTATCTGGTGTTCGAGTGCCTCGCCGAGCGGACCATCGCTCTGGCCCAGCAAGCCAAGCTCAAGAATCCTGCGGCCGGCTATGATCCGCTTCTGCCGGAACGGCTTCGGGCCGTTCTGCCTCTCTGCCATTCCAAGGGCATCCGGATCATCACGAACATGGGAGCGGCCAACCCCATCGCCGCGGCTGAACGCACGCGGGCAGTCGCTCAGGAGCTTGGCCTCGCTGGACTCAAGGTCGCGGCCGTCACCGGCGATGACGTCCTAGCCCATCTATCCAAAGGTGATTACCGCATCGAGGAAACGGGTGCTTCTGTTGCCGATACAGGCAGCCGCGTCGTGTCAGCCAACGCCTACATCGGGGCGCAGCCTATTGCCGAGGCGCTCGCCAACGGTGCCGATATCGTCATCACCGGCCGGGCGGCCGATCCTTCGCTCTTCGTCGGTCCCCTAATCCATGAGTTCGGCTGGACCTTGGACGATTGGCATCGGCTCGGCCAAGCCACGCTGATCGGACATCTTCTCGAATGTGCCGGCCAAGTGACAGGCGGGTACTTCGCCGATCCTAGCTACAAGGATGTTGCCGACCTTGCGCGTCTGGGCTTTCCCATCGGCGAGGCCAGCGAAGACGGGTCCGTTGTCATCACGAAAGTGGCGGGCTCAGGAGGGCAGGTCACACCCGCCACCTGCAAGGAGCAGATCCTTTACGAGATCCACGACCCGGCCCGGTACTTCACCCCCGACGTAATCGCCGACTTCTCGCGCGTCACCGTAGAGGAGATCGGGCCTGACCAGGTCCTCATTCAAGGTGCCGCCGGCCGCTCGAGGCCCGATACCCTGAAGGTGTCTATCGGTACGATTGAAGGCTTCGTCGGCGAGGGGCAGATCTCCTATGCTGGACCTGGCGCTCGCGCCCGAGGCGAACTCGCGCTCGACATCGTCAGGGAGCGGTTGAGGATCACCGGCGTTCACGCCTCGGAGCTGCGCTTCGATCTCATCGGCGTCAACTCGCTCCACGGAGAAAGGCTCTCTGGAAATGGCGGCCACCCTGAGCCCTATGAGGTCCGGGTCCGCGTCGTCGGGCGCACCGACAGCCTCGACGAGGCCGTGCGGATCGGCAACGAGGTCGAGACCCTCTACACCAACGGTCCAGCAGGCGGGGGAGGCGTGACGAAGTCCGCCCGCGAAGTGGTCGGCATTCTCTCGACCTATATCCCGCGCCACCTCGTCTATCCCACTGTTCACTACGTGGAGGCTTGAGATGAAGCTCCGCCAGATTGCTCACTCCCGCACCGGCGATAAGGGCAACACGTCCAGCATCTCGGTCATCGCCTATGACGAACGAAATTACCCGCTGCTGCTCCAGAACCTCACGCCCGAGCGCGTGAAGGCTCACTTCGGCGACCTCGTGGCCGGCGAGGTCACCCGCTACGAGATCCCGAGCCTCGGCGCCCTGAACTTCGTCCTGCGCCAGGCACTCGGCGGCGGCGTGACTCGCTCGCTGACCCTCGACACCCACGGCAAGAGCCTGAGCTCCGCTCTGCTCGATCTTGAGCTTCCCGATGATTCCCACCCCCACGAAGCGCCAGCCCAAGGCGCCGCCTGACAACCATCCCCTGGAGGAGACGACCATGAGAGTGAAAACCTGGACCGCTGCTTTGGCGCTTGCTGGGACCGTGCTAGCCACCCTGCCTGCCACAGCGCAGACCTATCCCGCACGCACCATCAAGTTCATCGTCCCCTTCGCCGCAGGCAGCGCCACGGACGCTCTTGCCCGCATCGTGGGCGAGCATGCCTCCAAGACACTGGGCCAGTCTATCATCATCGAGAACATGGCCGGCGCGAATGGCAATCTGGCCGCCCAGAACGTAGCCCGGGCTGAGCCCGACGGGCACACCGTGCTGATCACCACGAACACGACGCATGGGGCCAACCAGAGCCTGATGAAGAACGTGCCGTACGACGCTATCAACAGCTTCGAGCCAGTCACTAAGCTTGGCACCATCTCACTTGCACTGATCACGAATCCATCCGTGCCGGCTAAGAACGTTCAGGAACTTATTGCCCACGGCAAGGCAAAACCCGGCGAGCTCACCTTCGGGTTTGGTTCGAGTTCATCCCGCATTGCTGGCGAGATGCTCAAGTCCCTAGGCGGTGTCGATATCCGAGGCGTGCCGTACCGGAGCAATCCTCAAGCCATCACCGACCTTCTCGGTGGGCAGATCAGTATCGTCTTTGCCGACATCTCGACCACACTGCCGCAGGTGAAGGGCGGCAAGGCAAATGGTCTTGCGGTCTCGACGGCCAAGCGCAGTCCGCTGGCTCCCGAGTTGCCGACCATGGCCGAGGCAGGCGTGCAGGGCTATGACCTCGCCGCTTGGTTTGCCGCCTTCTTGCCGGCCAAGACACCCAAGCCCGTCGTCGACAAACTGCGGGAGGCGCTGGTGGCAGCGGTCAACGACAAGGCCACCCAGGACAAGCTCCTCACGGCCGGCATTGAGCCGCAGTCCAGCACGCCTGAGGAACTGAAGGCGTTTGTCGGCACTGAGATCACGAAGTGGGCTGAGATCGTCAAAGCTGCTGGCATTCAGCCGGAGTGAGTGGTCAGCGGGACTGAACGAAGAGATAAGCCGTTTCCGAGCACGCATAGGTCCTTGGAAACGGCTACATCAGGGCGTGCAAGCGCTTCCAGGCTCTGCCGCAGCCCGGGCAAGAGGCGAACCGAGCTAATGTCGCGAATTGGCACTCCTGAGACGTACGAGCTTGGTCCGCTTCGGCGTTTGAGAGCCGAGGGTTATTCTGACGTTTATTTAGCCGTCGGAATGCGAGTGCCTGACCCGAAGGCGATCTTCTGCTCTGGCAGGGAGGCATACCCTGAAGCAGCTTTGGCTTATCAAAAGCTTTGCATTGCGTGAATCTGCAAAGGCAGATGACAGCCCACATGGGTCTGGATGATGAGTGCTTTCAGCCTTGGCCTCAGGCTGGGAATGATAGTTGAAACTGATGCGACCGGCGCAGCCTACAGGGTGGTTACACCTCGGGGGTGTAGCCTGGGGTGTAACCAACCTATAACAGGCTGGTGAGCGATATTATTTCTCGATCAAGTTCTTGATTCAGAATAGGTTTCGCGAGGAACCATGGGGCGAATGCAGGCGGTTTGACGGTTGAGGAACCCCGCTACGGAAACCTGTCTCTATGCCTGTAACCTCACTGATACCGAATGGGCGCTGCTTGAGGCCCTTGTCCCTCGCAGCCATCCAGCGGGACGGCGGCAAACCTATCCATTACGGCGCATCGTCGATGCGATCTTCTACCGGCGGCGTACCGGTGCCCAATGGCGGCGGCTGCCGCACGCGTATCCCAGCGTGGTGCCGTCTTCTACCACTATGCGTAGTGGCGATTGTACATCGACATGTGTAGCCTCGCCTGCAAGCGGGTTTTCGCCCCGTCACCGACTCCTCCTCCGACAGCTACCACGTGGGTGCCCAACCTGGATGCCCGCGCTCAGCAAAGCATCGCGCGCTTCATCCCGGAGGGCAGCCATCCAAGGCGCCCAGCACCAGTCATGCACCCAAGCCTGACCGCCAAGCGCGAGCACAGGAAGGAGAGAATTGCCGGGCTGCTCGGGCAGGCCGCAATGGACGCAGCCACATCGCGGATCCGAGGCAGGATCCGGGTTCAACCGAAGCCACTGCGTGATCGTTTCCTCAAGTGCGAGGTGCTCTGCTTCAACACGAGGTAGCCCTCCATCATGTTCACGAATGGCAGCACGCTCATCGAAGTACGCCTGCCAGTCCTCGGCATGCCAGCATTGCCGGTCCTCTAGCGGGCGGATCAGTTGCAGAAGATCCGCCTTTTTGGTCTGAACCGCTGCCACAATCTCATCCGTGAGGGCTCGTGTCGGGCCGTCGATGATTAATCGCTCACCTTCGGCTTCGACCATCACGCCGCGCCGGCGAAGTTCCCGGAGAAGCGCTCGTGCCTTCACAGAACGACCCGCCGCCGCTGTAGGAGGGGAGGGGGATCCTGCCCTTCGGTTTCGTCTGCAATCGTGCAATCGCCTTCATGGGCGCTGCCGCGGCGGGACGACAATGTTTCCACCGTGGGCAGGATCGCCTGCTCCTGTGGGAGAGCATCTCCGATGACATAACGGGCGGTTTGGCCCCGTGAGCGGGCTTCATTGCGCAGGTATCCCCGCCGCGCAGCCGTTTGACAACGACGTGAAGCTGATGAGACATCGAGCTGGAGGTAGGCAGCGACCTCCGAGACGCTTGCTGTGTCCTCTGGGCCTGCGATCTGACGGACGGCATCCACCGTCTCACGGATCGACGGGGAAATGGTCGCCTGCACGCCTTCAGCCATGGACTCTAGCACAAGGCCATAGATTGTGGCGTAGTCCTCCAGAATGACGACCACGCGGCCTTGCTCATCGCGCTGACGACTTGCCTGGTGCAAAAGCGCGTGAGCCTTGATCAGGTTGAGGAGGAGCTTGAAGTCCCGGCGCAGCCGAACAGCAATGGGAGGGATTAATGCCGCAAGATCCTGTGCGAATGGAATGAAGACCTGCGCATTAGATGCTGCAATCCACTGCTGCAGGGCAATCCAGGGACTGCGATCCACTTCGTTCCGCTGGCCGTCTGTGGCTATCGCCCGCAGGATCGCGCGCGTTTGGACTGGCGTATCAACTAATGTGAGTGAGATCAGACGCGTTTCATTCTCAGGGTGAAGGCCATCGCGGGTTGTTGTAACAATGAGGCCTGTTGGACCAGACCGCTCAATCAGGCACGCCGTCAGTCCGTCAGATGTTTTCTGGACAGTCTCATAACGGACACATCCTTCGCTCAGAAGCGATCGGATCAGATAAGATGCCATTTCGCTGTTCATGCCATCTGCCTCGTAGAGCACAAGCATCCGGTGCTGCAGGGGCTCTTTGCTATAGGCCAGGGAGCGGTCGGACATGGCTGTCAAAGCGTAGTAGGTACTTGGGCCGAAGAACGAGAGCACCGTTTCGACGAGGAAGCTCTTGCCTGCAGACGAGGGCCCCTTCACCGCAATGGAGATGGGGCGGTCCAGGATCCGGCTCGTGACCGCTAAATAGAGGAGCTTGGCCTCTCGATCGACGCCAACAAGACCGACGTGCCCTAACTGGGTGACGAAATGGTCGAGAAGATCAGGCCTTAGAGCCAGTTCCTGGCACTGGGTCCATGCCTCCTTCTTGGCCATATTCTGCTGCTGCTTGTCCTCATCAGACCAGAAGATGGAGGCAGCCAGCGCGGCTTGCCACCGTTCGTTGAAACGCTCGGGATCAGCAAGGTGCAGGGCACTCGGATCCTTGAAGCCGTCAAGCCGCACGAGCCGGATGCGATCTCGCAGAGCAGATTGCCTGGTCCAGCGCAGCGTCGCCTCGCCACCCTGATCGGGTTCAACGACAACGTAGATGGCATCGAACGGCTGCAGGTGGGGAGCGTCACGCTCCTCCTTCCACATGCTGGCCCGGGGCAGACCGACGGCATTGATGCCGTGGTGCCAAAGCGTATGACAATCGCTTTCGCCTTCAACCAGGACGACAGGCTTGTCGTGCTGCAGCTGCCAGAGGCCGTACAAGCAGGGCTTGGCTCCCTTCTTCCAGCGGAAGCGGTCATCCCCACTCTCGCTTTTATCAAGGGCGATCCTGAAGCGGATCGCGGGCTCGTTCCCATGTTGGTCTTTATACGGGATCCTGACAGCCGGGGCACTCTGGTAGGTGATTTCTGACAGACCAACACTCTGCAGAAAGGGCAGGGAAAGTTGCTTCGTTCGAGCATAGCTCTCCAAGGTGCAGCCCACCGTTTGCACGTTTGCAGGCGGATTGGACAGGATAGGCTCCCCCGCCCCCCGTGAGCTTAATGGAGGCGAATGTCGTCGCTCACGGCTGTTAGAGATCTTCAGTTCCCGCATCAGGAGACCGGCGGCCTCTCCTTGAGAGACACCGTGTAAGTAGGCGTAAAGGCTGATCGAATCCCCGCCGCGATCCCCGGTGGCGAAGTCTGCCCACTGGCCGGTGTTGACGTTGACCTTGAAGGATCCAAGGCGGCGGTCATTCCGACGTGGGTTCCGTGCCACCCACTCAGATCCCACGAGGTGACCATCTGGGAGCCAGCGAGAAAGGAGCGTTTGAAGCTGAGGCTTTGCACTTGCATTGATCAGACTGAATGTGCCGGTGCCTGATCCTTGCTGTGCTTGGTTAGGCTTTGCCATAGCCGCCTCCGGCCTTCGAGGTGGCATTGCCTAGGTTCGCCTTGATCCAGGCTACAACATCCCTGCGGTGGTAAAGGACCCTCAGGCCGAACGTCAGGTACTTGGGCCCCGTCCCAGTCACGCGAAGATGGTGAAAATAGAGGTCTGGCACACCGAAGCAGTGTTCGAGTTCGCGCTCACTGAAGTACGTCCAGTCCGGGAGGGCATGGCCACGCGCACGTGCGATCCTTGAAGGCGTCAAGCCGGAAACGCCTCGTTGGAGTTCCCTCGCCTTAGCCATGATGACCTCCTGCCTCGGAGGTGCTGCTGAAGGTGTTTACGGCGGTCCAGGCTTCGACAGCCTCGCGCGTGTAGACAACCCTCCGGCCGAGTTTCACATAAGCAGGTCCAGTTCCTGCAAGGCGATGTCGTTCGAGGGTGCGGGGCGAGAGACGGAGGAGTGCAGCGACCTCGTTTTGAGTGAGGTAATTTCCGGATCCGACTTGGTGTGGTAGGTGCTCGGATCCTGCATTGGTCACAAGGGCAGACATGAATGACTCCGATCTGATGCCTTATGTCGGCTTATGATCGGTCCATCGTAGTTTCCCCGCTAAGTAATTGAAATAACTATGGATCAAACCTTGTGCTTTTCAGCGCTGAACCCGTCCATACAATTCATCACGAATTGCGCGCTCGAGATTGATAGCTTTTCCGCCTGCCTTGACAGCAGGGCCTGATGCGATCTCGCAAAACTCAAGAAAAGGACCCGTGGTTCTCCGTGTCCGCCTATTGTAAGAGAGTTTCGGCTCCTGCTTCGCATAGGTCCTCCAGATCTTGAGCAGTTCGTTGACTGTCCATTGGCGGTCTGCATTTGCAGAGGGGCCGCTTTTTCGGAACCGTTCTGAGGTTCGATTTGCGGACGAATGAATCTGCTTAAGGTGGACGATCCATGCGAAGTAGCGTCTCTTCCCATAGTCGGAATAAAATTCCGGCGCATTTGAGTCTTCAATGGCGATTATGTAGGGCCCGAACTGCCGAATTGCTTCCTCTTGAAGAGCCCTCCTACTGGTTAGATCGAGATCGCTCAAAGCTGTTAATAAGGCCTGTGTTCGCTTTTCAATGTCTTTGAGAGACTCGCGTGTTTGCTTTCGTGTTGGCCCATTGTCATTCGAACGGAATGTCATTTCAGCCAACCATGCAAAATGAACAATATCATACTTGAAGTCGTCACTGAGCCTGTTGATGGGCGCCTTCAGCAGGTCGGCTAATTTGCGACGTTCTACGACAGTGAAGACCTTGTCATATTCCTCAGAGATATTGATTTCTTGCATAGGTACCTACTCGATGCGTTCTTTCTCCGGCTGATGCTCACCCGCACGCATTGCTGTTTCTAGCCGTCCGCCGATCAAATCTGCAGCCTGCTTCAGTGGATCGGATGCGAGATGAGCATAGCGCGCGGTTGTGGCGGCTTGTGCATGCCCCAGCAATGCGCCGATGACTGGGAGGCCGAGACCTGCTCCCGCACCTATCGAGGCGAACGAGTGCCGTAGATCATGGAGGCGCACATCCGGCAGCTGTGCCAACTGTCGGATCGCGCGCCAGGGCTTTTCGAGGTTCACAAGGTGCTTACCCTGACGCTCCCCTGGAATGACAAAGGGGTTGCCATCTAGATGAGGCAGGGCAGTGAGGAGCTCGCGGGAGGCGGCATTGAGGTACACCGTTTTCGCCCCAGTCTTGCTGTCGGCGAGATTGAGGAAGCCCCGCTCCAAGTCTACATGATCCCACCGCAGGGTCAGGATCTCGGTTAGCCGGGCGCCTGTGAACACCAGTAGCCGGATGGCGGCCACAACATAGGGTGACCTTAGCTTTTGCTCCTCTGCTTGAGCAAGCGCTGCGCCCAAGCGAGCCAACTCGGCCGATGAGAGATAGCGCCGGCGCTTTTGTTCCGTGAAGCGCTCAATACCCACACACGGGTTCCGCTCCCCACGCCGGCCGGACCAGTTGAACATCTTGGACAGGAGCGCCACCAGCCTGTTGGCTTGGTAGGGTGTAGCCCTGAACTTCAGGTGCAGCCTCTCAATGTCCGACGACCGAACCTCGTCGATCTTCAGCCGGCCCAACTCGGGTTTCACAACCCGCTCATCAGGCGCTTGTATTCGGTGTAAGTGCGATCCTTGGATTTGGCCTCGACGTGCTCCTCCAGAAAGCGATCAGCTAAGGCGCTGAGGGTCGGGGCGGAACCGTCCTTCTGCTTCTTGTCGGCTGGATCTTTGCCCTCGGCGACCAAGCCAAGGATCCGCTTGGCCTCCCGCCGGGCCAGCTCTGGCGTCGAGGGGGAGCCGTGTTTGCCGATTGTGTACCAGCGCTGCCTAGCCTGCGAGCGGTACTTAACCAAGTAGACTCGATCACGCCGTTGGCAGCGCACGCCAAAGCCGCGGATTTCGACATCCCAGATGATTTCTCCCGGCGCAAGTCGGTCGACTGCGGCCTTGGTGATCTTGATGGCTGCTTCAGGCATGGTGGTTGCTACTCAGCGAATTAGCTACCATGCTGAAGCGTAAATCAGCGGTGCTGTGGCGGCTAGCGTCCGCCGAAACTCTTCAAGAGTAGGGCATGCGGCGGTTAGTGTCGGATAGGTAGTAGTCCGGACCGCAAACTTTTAATCAGAGGGTCCTGGGTTCGAGTCCCAGCGCGCTCACCAACAACATCAAAGGGTTACCGGCATCTGCCCTTTGAGCTGTTTTTCTCCAGGTAGCCCATAGGTAGCCAGACGCTCCCTTCAGCTCGCGCTTGCTCCTGGTCAACTCGGGCAGATCACGTCTGCCCGCACTGTGGATGTGTCAGTGTCAGTTCGCTCCGGGGCAGGCGCGTCGTAGATGATCAGCAGGGCTCCTTCCCCCGCCTCAGGCCAGAGTTCAATCCCTTCCGGATGATCCACATGCAGTTGGTAAGGCAGTTCGGCGACAGTCTCGATCCGCTTAGGGTCGATCACCCCAGAGGCATTGTCGTGCGCCGCATCCCGCCACCTTAAAACATACGCTGGCC
>NZ_JAGPUP010000479.1:0-23348 GCF_018069605.1 Microvirga sp. HBU67558
AGGGGTAGAGCACAACCTTGCCAAGGTTGGGGTCGAGGGTTCGAATCCCTTCGCCCGCTCCAGTTTCTCTCATGATCGAGAGCATCACGAAGGCCCGCCGCTTGGCGGGCTTTTCGTTTTCGCGGGCTCCTCCGAAATGCCAATCCAGAGCCGGAGGCTTCGGCCTCGCCTCTCTGAAGCTTCGGGCGTATATCTCGGCAAAACCGGGGAGACGACACGATGGCCGATGCACGGCACCTGAGCATTCTGAAGGAACTCGAGCGCAAGGTGCTCTGGCTGTCCACCTGGACGATCCACAACGCCAATCACCTGCGGGCCAGCGAGGACGGGTTGAAGATCGGCGGCCACCAAGCCTCCTCGGCATCCCTCTCCACGATCCTGACGGCGCTCTACTTCTCGGTGCTGCGGCCCGAGGACCGGGTGGCGGTCAAGCCCCATGCCAGTCCGATCTACCACGCCATCCAGTATCTCTTCGGCCGCCAGACCCGCGAGAAGCTCGAGAATTTCCGCGGCTACAAGGGCGCGCAATCCTACCCGTCCCGCACCAAGGACATCGATGACGTGGATTTCTCCACGGGCTCCGTAGGCCTGGGTGTCGCGCAGACGCTGTTTGCCAGCCTCGTGCAGGATTACGTCAAGGCCCATGGCTGGGCGAAGGACCTCCCCGAAGGCCACATGATCTCGCTGGTGGGCGACGCGGAGATGGACGAGGGCAACATCTTCGAGGCCCTCCTGGAGGGCTGGAAGCACGGCATCCGCAATACGTGGTGGATCATCGACTACAACCGCCAGAGCCTGGACGCGGTGATCCGGGAGGGGCTGTGGGAACGCTTCGAGGCGCTGTTCCGCAATTTCGGCTGGGACGTGGTGATCCTCAAGCACGGCTCCCTGATGCAGGAGGCGTTCCGGGAACCCGGCGGCGAACGGCTGAGGGACTGGATCGATTCGTGCCCCAACCAGCTCTATTCGGCCCTGACCTTCCAGGGCGGGGCCGCCTGGCGCAGGCGCCTCCTCGACGATCTCGGCGACCAGGGGCCGGTCACCCGGCTGATCGAGAAGCGCTCCGACGAGGAGCTGGCGCGGCTCATGTCCAATCTCGGCGGCCATGATCTGCCGAGCCTGCTCGATGCGTTCGAGAAGGCCCGGCAGCACGACCGGCCGGTCTGCTTCCTGGCCTATACGATCAAGGGCTTCGGCCTGCCGCTCGCCGGCCACAAGGACAATCATTCCGGCATGCTGACGCCGACCCAGATGGAGGCCTGGAAAGCCACCCAGGGGGTGCGGGCCGGGCACGAATGGGACAAGTTCGAGGGCCTCGGGATCTCTCAAGGAGAGATCGAGCGCTTCCTGAGCGAGGTCCCGTTCATCCAGAAGGGCACCCGGCGCTACAGCGCCCCGCAGGTGTCGGTGCCGGACAGGCTCGTGTTTCCGGCCAATCCGGCCATGTCGACCCAGCAGGG
Source organism: Microvirga sp. HBU67558 (assembly GCF_018069605.1). Classification (NCBI taxonomy): domain Bacteria; kingdom Pseudomonadati; phylum Pseudomonadota; class Alphaproteobacteria; order Hyphomicrobiales; family Methylobacteriaceae; genus Microvirga; species Microvirga sp. HBU67558. Next base: position 1,461 of record NZ_JAGPUP010000479.1, read on the forward strand.
CTTCGGCCTCATCCTCAACGAGCTGGCCCGGTCCGATCACGCGCTGGCCTCCCGCGTCGTCACCACGGCGCCGGACGTGACGGTCTCGACCAATCTCGGCGCCTGGGTCAACCGGCGCGGCCTGTTCGCCCGGGAGAGCCTCGTCGATACCTTCAAGAAGGAGCGAATTCCCTCGACCTACAACTGGGAGTTCTCGCCCAAGGGCCAGCATATCGAGCTCGGCATCGCCGAGATGAACCTGTTCATCGTGCTCTCGGCCCTGGGGCTGTCGCATTCCCTGTTCGGCGAGAGGATCCTGCCCATCGGCACCCTCTACGATCCCTTCATCTATCGCGGCGCGGATGCCCTGAACTACGCCTGCTACCAGGATGCCCGCTTCCTGCTCGTCGCCACGCCGTCCGGCGTGACGCTGGCGCCCGAGGGCGGCGCTCACCAATCCATCGGCACGCCGCTCGTCGGCCTGGCGCAGGACGGGCTCGCCTCCTTCGAGCCGGCCTTCGTCGACGAGCTTGCCGTGATCATGCGCTGGGCCTTCGACTACATGCAGCGCGACGGCGAGGGCGAGGCGGACGAGAAGACCTGGCTGCGCGACGAGACCGGCGGCTCGGTCTACCTGCGCCTGTCGACCCGCAGCCTGGAGCAGCCCCAGCGCGAGATGACGCCCCAGCTCGCCGACGACGTCATGGCCGGCGCCTATTGGCTCCGCAAGCCCGGGCCGAACGCCCAGGTGATCGTCGCCTATACGGGAGCTGTCGCCCCGGAGGCCATCGAGGCCGTCGGCCTCATGGCCGAGGACCGGCGCGACATCGGCCTGCTCGCCATCACGTCCGCCGACCGGCTCAATGCCGGCTGGACGGCGGCGCAGCGCGCCCGCGAGCGCGGCCTCGTCCATGCCCGGTCCCACGTGGAGCGCCTGCTCGCCGACGTGCCGGCCCATTGCGGCCTGGTGACGGTGATCGACGGACATCCGGCGACGCTGGCCTGGATGGGCTCCGTCATGGGCCACCGCACCCGCTCGCTGGGCGTCGAGCATTTCGGCCAGACCGGCACGATCAAGGACCTCTACCGGCATTTCGGCATCGACGCGCAAGGGATCATCTCGGCCGCCGAGATGATCGCGCCCGGGCGGCCGATGCGCTACCTGAAGGCGGTGTGAGCGGTCGGAGCCTGAGCAGGCCGGAATTCACCCTCTCACGTCATGACAGGCCACATGCAGGGGGTCCCGATCCTGTCGAGCGCAGCGCTTCTCCGATCGGGGTGGCCGGGACGGGCCGGGCCATGACGGAGAGGCGTCGGGAGCCGGTCGGCTCGCCGGCTTCTAGTGCATCGTGTGGAAAAGTGGACCCGGTTTTCCGCATCAACGATGCACACATCAATGACGAAGCATCGGATCCAATCCCAAAAGTGGGTCCACTTTTGGGTCCGACGCTTTAGGCTTGCCCGGCTCGCAGAGCCACTGTCGCGACGCCGGCCCCGATCAGGAGGCTGCCGCCGGTCCGGTTGATCACCCGCATGGTCCGCGGGCTCTGCACGACCCGGCGGGCCCGCGATGCGATGAGCGCGTAGGTGAGGACATTCGCGAAGGCCAGGATCAGGAAGGTCGCGGCGAAGACGCTCACCTGCGGCAGGAGGGCGAGCCTCGGATCGATGAACTGCGGCAGGAAGGCGATGAAGAAGGTCAGCCCCTTGGGATTGAGCGCGGTCACCAGCCAGGCGTGGCCCAGCATCCTGAGCGCCGAGGTTGCGTCCGTGCGTGGCCTCGCGTCGAGGGCTCCCCCGGCCCGCCACAGCTTGATTCCGAGCCAGACCAGATAGGCCGCCCCGATCCACTTGAGGGCCGTGAACAGGGTCGCCGAGGCGGCAAGCAGAGCGCCGAGGCCGAGGAGCGACAGGCTCATGGCGGTGAAATCGCCGAGCGCGACGCCGATCGCCATGGGCAGGGCGGTCCGCCAGCCCTGTCCGAGAGCGTAGGACACGACCAGCAGGATGGTCGGCCCCGGGATGACGAGCAGCACGGCGGAGGCGGCCGCGAAGGCGAGCCAGGTCTCGAGCGTCATGGCGGTTCCTCTGCGATGGGAGGGCCATGCAGCCATGGATTCGGCCCGGTGTCGAGGGGACGGTCCGAAAGCGGCAAAGCGGCGCTCCCTGGGGCTCCTGTCCCGTTGAGGATTTGCCGCCGAGGGGCCTGGCGTGCTAACCGCGTGCTCTTCGTGACGAGAACCCTAAGACAGAGCATGGCCCGCAAAAGCCTCCTTCAAGGCGATACCCTTCCCTTGATCCGCCGCCTGTGGCGGGACTGGATGCGTCCGCACAAGAAGACGCTGGCCCTGGTGCTCGTGCTCGTGGCCCTGGTCTCGGGCGCCACCGGGCTCTACCCGGTGCTGATCAAGGCGGCCTTCGACGCCTTCGACGCCAAGGACGCCCAGGCCATCATGCTGGCGCCGCTCTTCGTGATCGCCGTCACGTCCGTGAAGGGCTTCTCGCTCCTCGCCCTGACGATCCTCACCAACAAGGTGGTGACCCGGATCGAGGCCGACATGCAGACCGCGCTCTACGGGCACCTGATCGAGGCCGACCTCGCCCAGATCGGGCGCGAGAGCCCGGCCGCCCTGACCCAGCGCTTCACCACGGACTTCGCCTTCATCCGGGAGGCACTGACCCGCCTGTCCACGGTGTTCCTGCGCGAGGTCACGACGATCATCGCGCTTGTCGCCGCGATGCTCTGGATCGACCCGGTCCTGACCCTGGTGGCGGCCGTCATCTCGCCCGTCTTCGCCTATCCGGTGAACCAGATCGGCCGGAAGCTGCGCCGGGTCGCCATCTCGACCCAGGAGCAGACGGGCCTGATGGCAAGCCTCATCGCCGAGAGCCTGGCCGGAACCCGCATCGCCAAGACCTATGGGCTCGAGCGCTACCTCAAGACCAAGGCGGCCCGGACCTTCGACGACGTGCGCGACCTCAAGATGAAGGCCGCCAATGCCCGCGGCCGGATGGACCCCATCCTCGAGACCGGCGGCGGTCTGGCCGTGGCGATCGTGCTTATGCTGATCGGCCACCGGATCCTGTCTGGCAACAGCACGGTCGGGGACTTCACCGGCTTCGTCAGCGCCCTCGTCATGGCGGCGCAGCCGATCCGGGCGCTCGGCAACCTCAACGCCATCGTGCAGGAGGCGGCGTCGGCCCTCCACCGGACCTTCACGGTGATGGACGAGGCGCCCCGGATCCAGGACAAGCCCGGGGCGAGGCCGCTCGCGCTCAATGGCGGCGAGATCGCGTTTTCGAACCTCACCTTCTCCTATGACGGCGAGGCCGTGGCCCTCGACCATGTCGACCTGGTGGCCGAGGCCGGCCGGACCACGGCCCTGGTCGGCCGCTCCGGCTCGGGCAAATCGACCCTCCTGTCCCTCGTCCCGCGCCTCTACGACGTCAATCAGGGGGCCGTTCTGATCGACGGGCAGGATGTGCGGGACGTGACCCTGGCGAGCCTGCGCCATGCCATTGCGGTGGTCAGCCAGGACGTGATCCTCTTCGACGATACCATCCGGGCCAACATCGCCTTCGGGCGCCCGGACGCGTCGGAGCAGGACATCGTTGCGGCCGCCAAGGCGGCGGCCGCCCATGATTTCATCCTGAAGCAGCCGGACGGCTACGACACCCTGGTCGGCCCCGGAGGCGGACGCCTGTCGGGCGGCGAGCGCCAGCGCATCTCGCTCGCCCGCGCGTTCCTGAAAGACGCCCCGATCCTGCTCCTCGACGAAGCGACCAGCGCCCTCGACTCCGAATCGGAGCGTCTGGTGCAGGATGCCATCCGGCGCCTCATGAAGGGGCGCACCACCCTGGTCATCGCGCACCGGCTATCGACCGTGCGCAACGCGGATCAGATCGTGGTGATGGAGAACGGTCGCATCGTCGAGACCGGGTCGCATGAGGCCCTGATGGCGAAGAGAGGGGTTTACGCTCGCCTCCATCGCCTGCAGCTCTCCGACGACGAGCACAGCCTGGCGGCGCTGTCCTGACAGATCGCCTGGGCTCTGGGCCTATTCCCGCCGCATGATCCTGTCGACGAGAAGGCTCGACCAGAAGCTCGGGCGGAAGCTCCGCTCCAGGGCCTCGGCATCGTATTGCGTCTCGATCCAGGTCAGGAACGGCATGCCCCTGGCCTCGCCCTCCCGGCGGTAGAGATCGAAGAATTCGTCGAGGATGCCCGTCTTCGAGAAGCGGAAATGGCCGTATCGCATGGAGAGCTGGCGCTGGGCCTCGTCGATGGACCGGCCCTCGAAGACCACGAGATAGAGGGCGGCCACGAAGCCCGCCCGGTCCGCGCCCGACTTGCAGTGTAGGACGGCCGGGTACTCGATCTTGTCGAAGAATTCCTTGGCCGACAGCAGCGTTTCCCGGTCGGGCGCCCCCCGGGAGCGGACGACGAACTCCTCCAGATGGATGCCGAGGCGCTCGCAGGCCTCCTTCTGCAACTGCCAGGAACCGTGCTCGCGCCCGCCGCGCAGGTTGACGATGGTGCGGACACCCTCGGCCTGAAGGGCGGCGATCTGGTGGGGCGCAGGCTGAGCCGAGCGCCACAGGCGATCGGTCACCTGGTGCTTGTTCAGGTAGAAGAGGCGAAAGACCCCGTGGTCGGCGACCAGCATATGCGCCCAGGCGCGCAGGCGTCCGGACAGCCCCTCGACGGGCCTGTCCCAGCGCGCGATGCGGGCCATGCGGCGGGCATAGCGGATTTCAGGCTTGAGGAACCTGTTGAACACGTCGATCCAAGCAATCTGTCGTCAATGTAAGATCATTCGGTTTGCGGCCGAAGGCGGCTCTTATCGACGATGAAGGCCGATTAATCAATCGCCTGTCCCATAGGTAGTTGCCGCAGGCCGAATTCCCAAGGTTCGGTCGGATGGAATTCGGCGGGACGCAACCAATCGGTTGCCGGTCTGCCGCCTCTCGTGTAAGGGGTGCGTTTCGAAACAACCCTCCTTGACGAAACGAGCGGCTGGACACCGGGCCTCGAGAGCTTGCCGGCGCTGGATCGTTGAGACCCACAAGCAGTTCAGGAGAGCGGCGTCATGTCGTCCACCTTCGAGACCGTCGCCGGCATCATTTCAGAGACCGCCGACATCCCGCGCGAGCAGATCACCCCCGAGAGCCATGCCATCGAGGATCTCGGCATCGACTCGCTCGCCTTCCTCGACATCGCGTTCGCGATCGACAAGGCTTTCGGGATCAAGCTGCCGCTGGAGCAGTGGACGCAGGAAGTGAACGAGGGCAAGGCGCCCGCCGAGGAGTACTTCGTCCTGAAGAACCTCGTGGCGCGCATCGACGCCCTCGTGGCCGCCAAGCAGGCCTGACGAACAAACCATCCCGGCGGGCCGGCCAACGAGGCTGGTTCGAAGAGGCGATCCATCAGCGCTCCGCCTCATGGATTCTCTTCCCATTGAACCTGCCGGGAGCAAGAGGGTAAGAGACCCGGATGCGCCTCGAATACTTTGAAATGATCGACCGGGTGACGAGCCTCGACCGCGAGACCAGGCGGATCGAGGTCTCCTCCACGGTTCCTCAGGAGAGCCCGGTGTTCGAAGGGCATTTCCCCGGCCACCCCCTCGTGCCCGGCGTCCTTCTGACCGAAACCATGGCGCAGGCCTCCGGCTATCTCGTGCTCGGCCTCATGGGCTTCACCCACATGCCGTTCCTAATGGGCGTCGACAAGGCGCGCTTCCGCACCTTCGTCGGACCGGGTACGGTGCTCACCGTCACGGCCTCGCTGGAGCATGAAGGCTCGGGCTATGCGGTGACCAAGGCCAAGATCGCCGCCGAGGGCAAGCCGATCTGCGATGCGGAGCTGCGCTTCCGGATCATGCCCTTCCCGGAAGGCATGGACGGCCTGATGCGGGCGCAAGCCAAGCGCATCGGCCTCCTGGAGGAGACGGTTTGATGCGGGATGTCGTCATTACGGGGATCGGCCTCGTCTCCGGCGCCGGAGAAGGCCTGGAGGCGCATCTGACCGCGCTCGCGCAGGGCGGCGCCCCGACCATCGATGCGGCCACGTTCGAACCCTTTCCGGTCCATCCCGTCGGGGCTCTCGAATGGGACCGGCAGATCCCCAAGAAGTCCGATCAGCGCCAGATGGAAGCCTGGCAGAAGCTCGGCTGCTATGCCGCGGGCCTTGCTCTGGACGCCGCGGGGGCCAAGGACGATGCGGCCCTGAAGGCTCGCATGCAGCTCATCGTCTCGGCCGGAGGCGGCGAGCGGGACTACGCGGTCGACGGGCAGGTGCTCACCGGCCTCGCCAAGGCCGACAACCCGGGCGTCTTCCTCAACGAGCGCCTCATGGGCGATCTGCGCCCAACCCTGTTCCTGGCGCAGCTCTCGAATCTGCTGGCCGGCAACATCTCCATAGTCCATGGCGTCACCGGCGCCTCCCGGACCTTCATGGGCGAGGAATCGAGCGGCGTCGATGCGCTGCGCATCGCCCGCGAACGGATCGCCTCGGGCCAGGACGACATCTTTCTCGTGGGCGGCGCCTACAACGCGCAGCGGCCGGACGTGCTCCTCATCTACGAGATGGGCGGGTTCCTCTGGAAGAAGCCCTACCGACCTGTCTGGGATCGCCCGGCCGACGGCGGCGGCATGATCCTCGGATCCGGGGCGTGTTTCCTGGTACTGGAATCCCGCGAGCATGCCGCGTCCCGCGGGGCGGCGCCGATCGCCACCCTGGCGGGGATCGCCTCGGACCGCTCCCGCCGCAAGGCGGGCAGCGTCGAGGCCTCGCTCCACGCCCTGTCGCGGCAGCTGAACGCCCGGCCGGACCTGGTGATCTCCGGCGCCACCGGGATCAAGGGCATCACGGACGAGGAGCAGGCGGCGCTCAAGGACGTCGCGCCCGGGGCGGCGGTTCACGCCACCGGGGATCTCGTGGGCCACACGATGGAAGCCCAGGCGGCCACCGGCGTTGCGCTCGCCGCAGGGCTGATCGCCGGCGGCAAGGCCGGCGAGGCGCTCGTCACCTCCATCGGCCATTGGCGCGGCGAAGGCGCCATCCGGCTCACCAAGGCTTGAGGAGAAGGCAATGGCGCTTCGCGACACACAGGGCCGTCCGCTCGTCGCCGTGACCGGCATCGGCACGGTCACGTCTCTTGGGCAGGGCAAGGACGACACCTGGGCGGCTCTCACGGCCGGCCGGTCCGGCATCCACCGGATCAACCGCTTCCCGACCGAGGGTCTGCGCACCACGATCGCCGGCACCATCGACTCGGTCGACGTGGAGCCCTTCTGCGCGCCCATGCTGTCCGAGCGCCTCGCCATGCTGGCCGCCGAGGAGGCGGTCGGGCAGTCGGGGCTGGCCCAGGAGGACTTTCCGGGAGCGCTCTTCATCGCCGTGCCCCCGGTCGAGATGGAATGGCCGCAGCGCGAGGCGCTGGCCAAGGCCTCGGGCCAGGACGGGGACGTCACCTACAAGGATCTCCTCAAGGCAGCCGCCACAGGCCGTTTCAAGCCCTGGCACGACCTCTTCATCTTCGGCACGGTGGCCGACCGGGTGGCCGATCGCTTCGGCACCCGAGGCTCGCCCATCTCCCTGTCGACCGCCTGCTCGTCCGGCGCCACGGCGATCCAGCTCGGCGTCGAAGCGATCCGCCGCGGCGAGACCGAGGCGGCGCTCTGCATCGGGACCGACGGGTCCGTGAACCCGGAATCGCTCATCCGCTTCTCGCTGCTCTCGGCGCTCTCGACCCAGAACGAGAACCCGGAAGGGGCATCGAAGCCCTTCTCCAAGAACCGCGACGGCTTCGTCATGGGCGAGGGCGGCGCGGCCCTGGTGCTCGAGAACGCCGACAGCGCGAAGGCGCGCGGCGCCACGATCCTGGGCTACGTGCTCGGCTGCGGCGAGAAGGGCGACGGCTTCCACCGCACCCGCTCGTCCCCGGACGGCATGCCGGCCATCACGGCGATCCGCCAGGCGCTCGAGGATGCCGGTGTCGTCCCGGAGGACATCGACTACATCAACGCCCACGGCACCTCGACCCCGGAGAACGACAAGATGGAGGCCATGAGCTGCACCGCCGTGTTCGGCGAGCGCATGGCCGGCCTGCCGATCTCCTCGAACAAGTCGATGATCGGCCACACGCTCACCGCGGCCGGTGCCGTCGAGGCCGTGATGTCGCTCATGACCATCGCCACGGGCCGCATCCCGCCGACCATCAACTACCAGGTGCCGGATCCGGCGATCCCGCTCGATGTTGTGCCGAACGTCGCCCGGGATGCCGAGGTGAACTACGTGCTCTCGAACTCGTTCGGCTTCGGCGGCCAGAATACCTGCCTCGTCTTCGGGGCCGAGCCGAAGGGAGCCTGAGGCCATGAGGAGCGTGAGACCATGACCCGGGTTCTGGTGACGGGCGGAGCCAAGGGCGTCGGCGCCGCCATCGTGCGGGCGCTGGTCGCGGGCGGCCACGATGTCGACTTCACCTACCGGTCCTCGGGCGAGGCCGCCAGGACGCTGGCCGACGAGCTGATGCAGACGAGCCCCGGCCGCACCATCCGGGCCCATGAGGTCGACCTCGCCGACAAGGCGGCCCTGGAGGCCTTCTGCGAGGCGGTCGAGGGCGAGAGCTTCTTCGGGCTCGTCCACAATGCCGGCCAGCCCTACGACGCGCTCGCCGCCATGATGCAGCAGGACAAGGCCGAAGCGGCCATGCAGGTGAACTTCTGGTCGCTCACCCGGATTGCGAAAGCGCTCATGCGCGGCATGATCCGGGCCAAGGCCGGCCGCATCGTGGCCATCGGGTCGGTGGCGGCGCTCCAGGGCAATCCCGGCAATGCCGCCTATGCGGCGTCCAAGGGAGCGCTGATCTCCTATTGCCGCACCCTCTCGATCGAGACCGCCAAGCGGGGCGTCACGGTCAACGTGATCGCGCCGGGCTTCATCGACACCGACATGATGGCCCCTTATGCGGCCTATCGCGACAGTATGGAGAAGCAGATCCCGGCCGGCCGCTTCGCCAAGCCGGAGGAGATCGCGGGCCTCGCGGCCTTTCTCCTGTCCGAACCGGCCGCCTACATCACCGGCGCGGTCCTGCCCATCGACGGCGGGCTCACGTCGATGCTGGGCGTGCATCGGTAGGCTGCCCTGCGATCCTCCGCGCCGTTGCTTCGCCGGAGGATGACGCTCTCGCCGTCATCACCGGCACAGGGCCGGCCATGACAGGCGGAGGGCGGGACGACAGGAGAGGCCGTTCGTCCCCCCACGCGTCCTTCGGCAACGACACAAAACTTGTCATCGGCGCCTCGGCCCTTTAAGCCGCCGGGAACGATTGTCTCCGTGATCGCCGCGCCTTGAGATGCAGGCAGACACACGACCAGGATTGGCTTTCATGCGCTCCCTTCAGCTCTTCGGCGACCGTGATCTCCGCATCACCGAGATCGAGCCTCCGCCGCCGCCGGCGCCCGGCGAGGTGCAGGTGCGGGTCAAGGCGCTCGCCCTCAACTACCTCGACGTCTGGGGCTTTCGCGGCATGGCCTTCGCCAAGCGCAAGATGCCGCAGGCCGTCGGCGTCGAGGCCTCGGGCGAGATCGCGGCCGTCGGCGAGGGCGTCACCCGGTTCAAGGCGGGCGATCCGGTCACCATGTACGGGGCCGAGACCTGCGGCCATTGCAAGGCCTGCCGGAAAGGCTGGGACAATCTGTGCGAGAACGTCGCCGGTATCATGGGCTTTCATATCGACGGCTTCGCCCGCGAGCTGCTCAACCGGCCCGAGCGGCTCGTGATCCCGGTGCCGCAGGGCGTGTCCTTCGAGCAGGCCGCCTGCGCGCCGATCGGGTTCGGCACCGTGCAGCACATGCTGTTCGACAATGCCAGGCTGGAGCCGGGCGAATCGATCCTCGTCCATGCGGGCGGCTCCGGGATCGGCACCGCGGCGATCAAGATGGCCAAGGCCATCGGCTGCACGGTCTACACGACCGTCGGCGACGACGAGAAGGGCGAGAAGGCGAAGGCACTCGGGGCCGATCACGTCGTCAACTACCGCACCGAACGCTTCGAGGGCGAGGTGCGCCGCCTGACCAAGCGAAAAGGGGTCGACGTGGTGTTCGAGCATGTGGGCGCCGAGACGTGGAACGGCTCGCTCCTCTGCCTCAAGCGCGGCGGGCGCCTCGTGACCTGCGGGTCGACCTCGGGGGTGTCCACCACCATGAACCTGATGCAGCTCTTTCAGCAGCAGTACCGGATCTTCGGCTCCTTCGGCTGCCGGATCGAGAACATCGCGCAGTCGCTGGACAAGATGGCCGGGGGCATGAACCCGGTCATCGACGCGGTCTTCCCGCTCGACGAGTTCCGACACGGCCTGGAGCGGCTCGAAGGCCGGAAAGTCTTCGGCAAGGTGATCGTGACGTTCTGAACCAAGCACGGCCGCGGGAGCAATTCGCCGCGACCGTCGGTCTTGACGAACCAGGCTGCCTTCGAAAAAGACGCGGGACTTTTTCTTCTTCACCTTCTTTTTCCATCGCCGGCCTCGAGCCGGCTCACCGTGCCAGGATCAGAACCCCGTGCAGCAGCCCCACCGGTCCCGCAATTTCGTGTCGCGTCTTGTCGGAACCGTCATGGTCGGCGTCGTCCGTGGCGTCTTCGCCTTTGCGCGCGCTCTGGGCCCGGAGCGGTCCGGCGCTGTCGGCGCCGCGATCACCCGCACCTTCGGCCCGCTGCTGAAGGCGCACAAGACGGCGCTGGCCAACATTCGGGCCGCCTACCCGGAGAAATCCGACGCCGAGGTGAAGGCCCTGGCGCTCGCCGCCTGGGACAATCTCGGCCGCACGGGCGGCGAGTATCCCCATCTCGGCCGGCTGTTCGACTTCGACCCCGACAGCACCGTGCCGGGCCGCACCGAGGTCGACGGCATCGATCACTTCCTGAGCCTCAGGGACGACGGCCGGCCGGGACTCATCTTCTCCGCCCATCTGGCCAATTGGGAATTGCCCGCCATCTGCGCGGCGCGCTTCGGGCTCGACACCACGGCGGTGTTCCGCGCGCCCAACGATCCGGCCATCGCCCGCGTCCTGCACGAGATCCGCAGCGAGACCATGGGCAACCTGGAGGCGGCCCGCCAGGGCGCGGCCTTCGCCATGCAGGGGGCGCTGGAGAAGGGCGGTCATCTCGGCATGCTCATCGACCAGCATTTCACCCGCGGGGTGATCGTCGATTTCATGGGACGCCCGGCCCTGGTGAACCCGATTCTGGGAAAATTCGCCCGCCGGTTCGACTGCCCGGTCCACGGGGTGCGGGTGATCCGTCTGCCCAACCACCGCTTCCGCCTGCAGCTCACCCCGCCGCTCGACCTGCCCCGTGATCCGGACGGCCAGATCAACGTGCAGGGCGCCATGCAGGCCATGACCTCCGTGGTCGAGGAATGGGTGAAGGAGCATCCGGAGCAATGGCTGTGGATGCACCGCCGCTGGCGGGTGCCTGCTCGGGCATCGGACCCGAAAGCGGGATCTCCTTCTCATTGACGCGGTTCCTGGTTCGTATAATGCGCTCGCGTTCAAAGTAACGTGAGTTCCCCTCGAGGCTGATTTCGTGTTCGATAGCGGCACCATGGCGTCCCGTTTGACACTGACTCTGGCGGCCCTCGGTCTCGCCGCTCTTCTTCAGCCTGCTCTGGCGGACCCGCCGCGCGCGGTCGTCGAGCTGTTCACCAGCCAGGGATGCTCGTCCTGCCCGCCGGCCGACGAGCTCCTCGTGGAATATTCCCGCCAGCCGGACATCATCGCGCTCTCCCTGCCGGTCAATTACTGGGATTATCTCGGCTGGAAGGACACGCTCGCCCATGTGTCCTTCACCGAGCGCCAGAAGGCCTATGCCCATTCGCGCAAGGACCGGCAGGTCTTCACCCCACAGATGATCGTCAACGGCAAGAAGTCCTGCATCGGCTCCGACCGGGACCAGGTCGAACAGGCCATTCAGGCCACGTCGAAGGGCCGCAAGACCCTGCCGGTGAACGTGACCGTCAACGAGCAGAACGGTCAGGTGACGATCGTCGTCGAGGAGACCCAGGACACGACGCAGCGTGCGGCCGAACTGTGGGTGCTGCCGGTCCTGAAGGCCAAGACGGTGCCGATCGAGCGCGGCGAGAACCGGGGCAAGACGATCACCTACGCCAATGTGGTGCGCGGCCTGACCAGGGTCGGCGAATGGCTCGGCGGCTCGGCGCGGTTCGAGGTGCCGCTCGAGACCGCGCGCAGCGGCGGCGATGCCTATGTGGTGCTTCTGCAGAGCACCGATGCCGCACGACCCGGGATCATTCTCGGGGCGGCCAGGGGTCCCGGGTTCTAGTTCGGCTTCCACGTCTCCGAAGGGCGCCTCCCTCAGGGCAGGATGATGACCTTGTTGGGCAGTTCGTCCACGTCGTCGAGGCGGGGTGGGGCGTGCTCGGCCAGGATCGCCCCCGTGCGCCGGATCGCCACGATCAGGCCTTCGGTCATGCGCCCGTCCCGGATCGTCCGGGTCAGGTCGGCGACGATGTCGGCCCAGACGGTCGCGTCGACCCGGTCGGCGATCCCCGTATCGGCCAGGATCTCGGCGTGGTGCTCGGCGAGCGCCAGATAGATCAGCACCCCCGTCTTCTCCCGGGTCCGGGTGAGCCCCCGGCGCAGGAATTCGCGAGAGGCGGCCTCATGACCCTGAGCCTGCTTGAGGGAGCGCGGCACGAGGGCGTAGCGCAGCTTCGGCCAGGAGAGGACGAGGCCCAGGGCGAGCGCCACCGCGAGCTGGATCAGGAAGATCCGCGACGTGCTGATCGACGTGAGCCAGATCAGCGGCCAGGGCGTGACCAGGGCGGCGAGAAGCGCCCAGAGCAGCGGGATTTCACGGTAATGCCCCGCCTGCTCGGCGAGCACGAGCACGATCTCCCCGGAGGTGTCGTCCTCCACGTCGCTGATCGCCTGGGCGAGGCGCGCCTGATCGTCGGGTGAAATCATCTACCAGCTCCCCGAGGCGCCGCCGCCGCCCGACGAGCCGCCGCCTCCGGAGAAGCCGCCCCCGCCGGACCATCCGCCGCCTCCGCCGGACCACCCGCCACCACCCGGCCAGCCGCCGGTGGTGACGATCCAGGGGCCGCGCCGCCCCCGTCTGACGCCCTGCGTCCGGCCGGCCCCCATCATGCGCGAGATGAGGAAGAACAGGATCAGCAGGAACACGAAAGCGATTACCGGGTCGATGCTCGTGGCGCCGTCCTCACGCACCTCGGCCCGGCGGTGCCATTCCTCCGCGTCCCCGGTCAGAATCGACAGCATGGCATCGACGCCCGCATCGATGCCGCCGGAAAAATTGCCCTTCTGGAACTGCGGCGCGATCGCCGTGGTGATGATGACCTTGGACAGCGCGTCGGTGAGCGCGCCCTCCAACCCGTAGCCCACCTCGATGCGCACCTTCCGCTCCTGCGGGGCCACGACGAGGAGGGCGCCGTTGTCCTTCTGCTTCTGGCCGAGCTGCCAGTGCCGGAAGAGGCGGTTGGCGTAATCCTCGATCGGATAGCCTTCCAGCGAGGGCACGGTCGCGACCACTACCTGGTCGGTGGTCTTGTCCTCGTGGGCCTTCAATTTGGCCTCGAGGGCCGTCCGCTCCTCGGGTTTGAGAAGGTTCGCCGCATCGACGACGCGGCCGGTCAGCTGGGGGAAGGTCTGGGCGAAAGCGGGGAGAGACCCGAGAAGGATGAGGAGAGAGAGGAAGAGCGCCGCCCATCGTCTTCCCCCGCTGCGCGAAGGGGACGCGGTGGAGATGGAGCAATCCGGCGGAGACTCTCCGTCATGGCCGGGCTTGTGCCGGCCATCCCGATGCTGAAAAGCGCCACGCTCTTCGTGATCGGGATCACCGGCACCGGGCCGGTGATGACGGGGTGGAGTGATCATCCGTCTAGAACTTCACCTCGGGCGGACGGTCGGAGCCGGCCGTGGCCGTGAAGGTCTCCATGGGCTTGGCGTCCGGATAGACGATGGAGGCGATCCAGCGGCCGGGGATCGTGCGCAGTTCCGTGTTGTAGGCCTGCACGGTCGAAATGTAGTCGCGCCGGGCCACCGCGATGCGGTTCTCGGTGCCTTCGAGTTGGGACTGCAGGGCAAGGAAATTGGCGTTCGACTTCAGCTCCGGATAGCGCTCGACGGTGGCGAGCAGCCGGCCCAGCGCCCCGGAGAGCTGGTTCTGGGCCTCCTGGAACTGACGGAACTTTTCGGGATCCGTGATCGTGGAGGCGTCGACCTGGACCTGCGTGGCCCGGGCGCGGGCCTCCGTCACCTGGGTCAGCACCTCGCGCTCCTGCTGGGCGAAGCCCTTCACGGTCTCGACCAGGTTGGGGATCAGGTCGGCCCGGCGCTGATACTGGTTCTGCACCTCGCTCCAGGCGGCTTTGGCCTGCTCCTGCAGGGTCGGAACATTGTTGATGCCGCAGGCCGACAGCCCGAACGCCAGAAGCATGCCGGTGAGGGCGACGCGGATCCGGGCCGGTAAAAGCAGGGCTGTCATGTCTGTCCTTCTCGCGATTCGGGTCCGGGAACCTTTGCTGGGATCAACACATGGGGCAGGCACGCTCTTTCAACAAGCCGCTTTCGGTCGGCCGTGCACATCGGATTGGATCCTGCCGGCGCGGCAGGCCCGCATTGTCCGGACGGCCTAGGCGGTCATTCATCCAACCGGCCGAATTGCGCGGGAATCCGAAGTGATACACAGTATCGATACTGGCTTTAGCGGCCAGGTCCTCCCGAAACTTCGGAGGTGGCATGGGGGCATGCTGCCTCCGCTTTCTTTGGCCTCAGGAGATCTTTCCGTCGATCCCGGCGGGGCCTGTCTTCCGCCCTCCGATGATCGCCCAGTAGACGAGGCCGGCGACCGCCCCGGTGAGGCCGAGCACGAGGCTCACATGCAGTTCCGCCGGCGAGGCGATCCGGGCGGATCCGCGCAGGATGAAGGGCACGGCTGCCGTCAGGGTGGCGGTGGCGAGCGCATGCCAGAGGAGGCTGCGCATGCCCAGCACCTCGCTCACGACCGCGATCATGAGCGGGGGCAGGACCAGCAGGGTGAAGACGATCCGGCCGACAGTCAGGAACGCGCCCTCCACGATCGGCCCGGGATCCTCGGCGGCGAACACCGCATCCACCAGGGACCAGAAGCCGACGAACAGCGTGTCGCCCGTGAGCACCGCCATGACGGGATCGACGATGGACGCGATGAGGAAGAAGGTGCCGCTCGCGCCGATGGCGATGAGAAGCGCGAAGGGGATCAGGAGAAGCCAGCGGATCATGCAGGCGCATAGTGGCAAAGTTCATGTCCGCCTGCCAGAGGCGCCGTGGCCTGTCGGGTTTTCCAGGCCCGACATTGTGCTAGTCTCGGTCTCGGTCTCGGGCGGCGGGCATCCATGCAGGAGGAGGACGCCATGGCGACGTCGAAGCTGGACGAGCGGCGGCTCATGTCGGACGAGGAGTTCACCCTCGTCGAGCAGACCCGGTATCCGGTGCTGGGCAAGCTGGAGGATTCGGCGCTCGCGGACCTGACCCGGCGCCTGCGCGAGCGGCGCGACCGGGCCCGGGACATCGCCCGTCGCCAGCGCCGGGAGGTGCGCGGCAAGGGCCGGCAGACGACGACCTTCGAGAAGCAGGATGCCGGCAACCGCCAGAAGGCGCGTGTCCTGGCCGAGGCGCTGACCCGGATCAACAGCGAGCGCAAGCACCGGAAAGCCGAGGAATTGCGCGCCAATGCCCGCCGGGCCTATGCGATGCGGCAGGAGGCGGAGACGCCAGCGCGGCCGGATTCCGGCAGGACGCCCCGGAAGGGCATGCGCAAGAACGCGAGCGACCGCCGCGACCGGATCGTCAATCCGATGGATGCCGGTCGCGTCTCGCAGGCCGGCAAACGCGCCCAGGCGGTGCGGGACAACGCCTAGAGAATGGTGCGGACGTCCGCCGCACTGCCGTCATCACCGGCCTCGTGCCGGTGATCTCGATCGGACAAGCCCGGCCATGACGGGAGAGGGTGTCATTCCCCGCCGGCAGCGAGGAGCGAGCCTCGGAGACTACTCCCCGTTGCCCACCGCATAGACGCCCTCGGCCCCGATGCCCTGTTCGGCCATCATGCGGGCGCGGGCGCGCAGCTTCTCGGTCTCGCTCTTGAGCTGGCCGCAGGCGGCCAGGATGTCACGGCCGCGTGGGGTGCGCACCGGCGAGGCATAGCCGGCCCGGTAGACGATCTCCGAGAAGCGCTCGATCCGCTCCCAGTCCGAGCACTCGTATTTCGAGCCCGGCCAGGGATTGAACGGGATCAGGTTGATCTTGGCCGGGATGCCCTTGAGAAGGCGCACGAGCTCGCGCGCATCCGCGTCGGAATCGTTCACGCCTTTCAGCATCACGTATTCGAACGTGATGCGGCGGGCGTTCGACAGGCCCGGATAGGCCCGGCAGGCATCGAGCAGCTGCTTGATGTCGTATTTGCGGTTGATCGGCACCAGCTCGTCGCGCAGCTCGTCGCGCACCGCATGCAGCGAGATCGCCAGCATGGTGTTGGCCTCCGCGCCCAGCCGCTCCATCTGGGGCACGACGCCGGACGTGGATACGGTGATGCGGCGGCGGGACAGGGTCAGCCCCTCGCCGTCCGACATGACGTCGATGGCCGCGATCACGTCCGCGATGTTGTAGAGCGGCTCGCCCATGCCCATGAACACGATGTTGGACACGAAGCGTCCGCCGTCGGTCGGCACGAAGGCGCCCTCCGGCGGGGTGGCGTCGGGCCAGTCGCCGATGGCGTCGCGGGCCACGATGAGCTGTGCCACGATCTCGGCCGAGGTCAGGTTGCGCACCAGGCGCTGGGTGCCCGTGTGGCAGAACGAGCAGGTGAGGGTGCAGCCGACCTGGCTCGACACGCACAGGGTGCCGCGGTCGACCTCAGGGATGTACACGCACTCGATCTCCGCGCCCTTGTCGAGCGGGCCCGTCGAGGCCATGCGGATCAGCCATTTGCGGGTGCCGTCCTTCGAGACCTGCTCGGACACCACCTGCGGGCGGGCGAGCGTGTAGGCGGCGGCGAGCTTCGCGCGCAGCTCCTTGCCCACATTGGTCATCTCGGCGAAGTCCTTCGCCCCGCGGAAATAGATCCAGTGCCAGAGCTGGGCGACGCGCATCTTGTGCTCGCGCTCCGGAACCCCGATGGCGGCCAGAGACTCCTTGAGCTGGTCCCGGGTGAGGCCGACGAGGGACGCGCCGCCCGGAGCGGCGCCGGCCACGACGTTCAGCTCCGCGGTCTTTTCGATGAACCCGGCCGCGCGCGCGGCATCGCTCACGGCCACGGTGGCCGCATTGGGGTTGCGCTTGGCGATGTCGAGCACCGTCGCCATGGGAAATCTCAAGCCTCGTTGTTGGGAATCGGCGTGCCTATAGCACGATTGCGCCGAAACCGTGAGCCTTCAAACGCAAAATTCCGGGCGCGAGACCCGGAACATGCTCATCGAGGTACTGATTTTCAACCGTGCGGGGGGCTTAGGAAGCGCATTCCTTGCGGGCGTGTTCGAGGGCCTTGCCGAAGCCGTTCAGGGAATAGCGGTCGGTCAGGCTGGAGCCGCGGGCCGACTGGGTCTTCACGGTCACGGTCCCGCTGCGGGCCATGGTGGCGATCGCCTGGCCTTCCTCGGCGGGATTCTTGAGCCATGCATTGGCCGCCTTGGTGATCAGCGCGTAGGACGCGTTGCCGACGGCGGCTTCCGCCGGGCCGTTCTCCTTGGCCGTGAAGCCGAGCACCAGGGCGACCTCGTTCCTCACGTTCTCCGCCGGGCGGAAGGACACGAAGAGATAAGCGGGGTCGCGGTTCACGTTCTTCGGCAGCCGGTCCTTGGGCTGGCTCAGGGCATAGCAGATCTTCGAACGGCCGGTCTGGGCCGTGTAGACGCCCCAATCGCCGTACGAGGTCAGCAGCGAGGCGCCCCCCGGGCCCGTGGCCGCCTGGGCCGGCCTGGCGGCGGCTGCCGCGCCTGCGGCCCCTGCGGCGGCCGCGGCAGGCTTGGCCGCATTGGTCTTGGCCGCCGGAGCGGGATTGGGCTTGGTCGCCGGGGCCGGCTTGGCCGGCGTCCCGCGGGTCGATTGCTGCGTCGAACGTCCGGACTGAGCCAGAGCTGCAGGCCCGGTTCCGATGACCACGATGGCGGAAAGGATGCCCGCGGCGATGCCGCGCTGGAGAGATGCAGATATCATGGGGCGGACCATACAGGCGGATGGTTAAGAACTCTTCACCATCTCCGTTAAGGCCGCGCCAGCCGATTGGCGATGCGTCGAAACGTGGCGCTTGGTGTCATCGCCCGGCACGGGCCGCGCGGCCGCTTACGAAAAAGGGCCGCCTTTCGGGCGACCCAAGGTGGTTCTGCAAAGCTTGTTCGTCTTTAAAAGCCGGAGGAATAAGGTGACTTTGTTGCGAACGACTCATCCTTACGTCATGTATAATAACATTGCAATAAGTCAATTTTCTTTGTTCTGAATATGGTCCTAGAACGAAGCTTTCAGGCGTGTTCCATCGTGTCTCTGAGAGCCTTGCGGGCCCTGTCCTTGTGCTCTTCCGTTATGGAGCCGGCAACCTGCGTGATCGCGGCCGCCAGGACAGCTGCGTCATCGGCGAAGCCGAACAGGGGCAGCAGGTCGGTGATGGCGTCAGCCGGAAAGACGAAATACGCGATGGCGCCGAGGAGGATGAGCTTCACGCGGCTGGGCGTCGACGGATCCGTCGCGCAGAAGAAAGCCGCCACGAGGTCATCGGCGAACGGAATTCTGCCCGCAACCCGCTTCAGCTTGACCCAGAACCGGCGCTTCAGGCCTTCCTCGTCCCGGGTCTCCTTGCGGATGGCCTCCATCTCGGCCTTGGAGAAAGGCTTCATGAAGGGTTCACTCATTCAACAGGCTCCTTCCATGGGATGCGTTCCCGCTGGCTCGGGGATAGCTTAAGACATCTCCGGCTGAAGGGAGAAAAGCGATGAAGCTCGACAAATTGATGGCAGCCGTCGTCACCGGAGGGGCGTCCGGCCTCGGCGAGGCCACGGCCCGAATGCTGGCCTCCGGCGGTGCGAAGGTCGCCATCCTGGACATGAACGCCGAGCGCGGCGAGGAGGTTGCCCGGGAGATCGGCGCCGTCTTCTGCAAGGCCGACGTGACCGACGAGGCGTCGATCGATTCCGCCCTTGCCGCCGCCCGTGCGGCCAACGGCATCGAGCGGGTTCTCGTCAATTGCGCGGGCATCGCGCCCGGCAAGCGCACCGTGTCGAAGAAGCGCGAGACCGGAGAACTGATCCCCCACGACGTGGCGAGCTTCCGCCGAGCGGTCGAGATCAACCTGATCGGCACCTACGCGATGATCGCGAAATGCGCCACCGCCATGGCCGGGCTCGATCCGGTCACGCCCGACGGCGGGCGCGGGGTCATCGTCAACACCTCGTCGGTGGCCGCCCAGGACGGGCAGATCGGGCAGGCCGCCTATGCGGCCTCCAAGGGCGGCGTGCTGGGGCTCACGCTGCCCGTCGCCCGCGACCTGTCGGGCTTCGGCATCCGGGTGATGACGATCATGCCGGGCCTGTTCCACACGCCGCTCTTCGAGGGCATCGCGGAGGATTACCGCAAGGCCCTGGAGGCCAACGTGCCGTTCCCCTCGCGCCTCGGCCGATCCGAGGAATACGCCGCGCTGGTCAAGGCCATCATCGAGAATGACATGCTCAACGGCGAGGGAATCCGCCTCGACGGCGCGTTGAGGATGCAGCCGAAATAGGGAAGGCGTATCGTCGCCACGCCTGTCATCGCCGGCCTCGTGCCGGTGATCCCGATCAGGTGAGGCGCAGCTCTTTTGTGATCGGGACGGCCGGGACGGGCCCAGCCATGACGTCGCGGGCCGACAGCGCCTCATCCCGGCTCACGTTCAGGAACCGCGGTTTTCTGGGAAGCTCTCGAGATCCGGGGTGCACAGCCAGTGCTCCCGGCGCCGGGCCCAGGCCTCGTAGGTGGGCGTGAAGAGATCGGGCTCGTCGAAGGCCCCGAGCTTGATCTCGATCTCGGTGTCGGAATCCCGGTCGAAGACCTGCGAGCCGCATACGACACAGAAGCAGCGCTCGCTCTCGGGCGTCGCCGACCAGCCCCGGAACTCGCCCGAGACCGTCACTTCATCCCGGGGATAGATCACGTAGGCGTTGAACGGCGCGCCGCTGATCTTGCGGCAGGTCATGCAATGGCAGAGCCCCACGCGCTTCGGCTCTCCCCTGGCCTCGAAGGTCAGCTGCCCGCAGGCGCAGCCGCCCGTGCGGATGCGTGTTCCGGTCATGGCCTATCCCTTCACCAGTCCGGCGGCCATCCGGTCCATGCGCTGCGCCAGTTCGATGTCGCGGCGCGTGAGACCCTTGGCGTCATGGGTGGCGAGGGTGACCTCGACCCGGTTGTAGGTGTTGGTCCATTCCGGATGATGGTTCATGGCCTCGGCGGCGAGCGCCACGCGGGCCATCCACCCGAAGGCGGCGTTGAAATCGTCGAAGACGAAACGCTTGTGGAGCGCGTCGCGCCCTTCGACGAGGGTCCAGCCGTCGAGGGCGGGCAGGAGTTCGGATCGTTCGGCGTCGGTGAGGCGGGGCATGGGCGCATGTCGGGGGCAGGAGGGGACTGCCCTAGTGATGAGGCGCTCCGGCGAGGTTTCAAGGCCTCACGCGACGCCAAGCAGCCGGATCAACCCCAGGCTGATGGCGACGAGCACCAGGAGCGAGAGCGTCACGGCGAGAGTCACCCGGGCGCCGACGCGGCTCAGAACCCTGAGATCCACCCCGAGGCCCAGGGCCGCCATGGCGATGACGGTGAGCAGCGTCGCGACCGGCACGATCATGCGCACGATCACGTCCGGAATGAGCCCGAGCGAGCGCAGCAGGGCGAGGCTCAGGAAGCCCACGATGAACCACGGCACGAGCCGGCTCCAGGCGAAGGTGGGCTTCGCGCTCCCCGTGCCCCGGCGGGCGACCAGGGACAGGCCGATCACCACGGGGCCGAGCATCAGCACGCGCACGAGCTTCACCAGGGTGCCGAGCTGCGTGCTGACGAGGCTCACCGGCACGGTGGCGGCCAGCACCTGCGGCACCGCATAGACGGTCAGTCCCGCGAGCACGCCATATTGCGTCATCGACAGGCCGAGCAGCGGCACCAGCAGGGGCAGGGTGAGCACGACGATCACCCCGAGAATGGCCGTGAAGGCGATCGAGGAGGCGACGTCCTCGGGCTTCGCCCCGATGACCGGCGCGACCGCCGCGATGGCCGAGTTGCCGCAGATCGAGTTGCCGCAGGCCACCAGCATGGCCATGCGCTTCGGCAGGCCGAGCCAGCGTCCGAGCCCGTAGCTCGCCCCGATGGCGAGCGCCACCACGATGGCGATGCCGAGGATGAGGCCGAGCCCCGCGTCGAGAACCGCCTGGAAGCTAATCGACGCGCCGAGAAGCATCACGGCGATCTCAAGCAGGGTCCTGGCGGAGAAGCCGATGCCGGGCGTCCAGCGCCGGTCCGGCGTCCAGAGGGTCCGGACCAGGGTGCCGAGCAGGATCGCGATGACGAGGGCCTCGAGCCAGGGCCGCCCGGTCCAGTGCTCCTCCACCCATTGCAGCCCCATAGCGGCCAGGGCGATCCCCGCGCACAAGGCGGTGCCGGGCGCTGCTTGCGCGATGCGGGTGCGGATCATGGGATTGTGTCAGTCCTGGTCTTCGGCTCAGGGGCTAGTCCCAAGGCGCCGCCGATGCAAGCTCAAATGGGCAGGCGTGTTCTGGGGCACTGCAGGTACGGGAAGGGAAATAAGCATACTCCGCGTCATCACCGGGCTTGTCCCGGTGATCCCGATGACGTGAGGCGCCGAGCCCTTCCGTGGCGGGA
>NZ_JAGPUP010000480.1:0-23724 GCF_018069605.1 Microvirga sp. HBU67558
CAGGCTCGCAGCGCAAGCTGCGGGCCCACAGGTGCTGCTCTTTGACAGCGCACAGATCACAAACCGGCACCGCAGCGCGACGCTCCCCCGTCACCCGACCCTGCCACGTCATGGCCGGCCTTGTGCCAGCCATCCCGATCCGGAAGAGCGCCGCACCTCAAGCAATCGAGATCACCGGGACAAGCCCGGTGATGACGGCGAAGAGCGTCAGGAGCCCCTATGCCCGTCAGGACAGGCGCCGCGCCTCACCCCTTCGGCAGCATGTCCTTCACGAGACCGCTCGCCTTGGCGAAGTCCATGCGGCCGGCGTATTTGGCGCGGAGAGACCCCACGACCTTGCCCATATCCTTCATGGAGGCGGCGCCGGTCTCCGCGATGGCGGCCTCGATGGCGGCCCTGGTTTCGGCCTCGTCCATCTGCTGGGGCAGATAGGAGGAGATCACCGCGACCTCGTTCCTCTCCTGATCGGCGAGCTCGGTGCGGCCGCCCTGCTCGTACATGGCGATCGATTCCTGGCGCTGCTTCACCATCTTCTGCAGGAGGGCCAGGATCTCCTCGTCGGACAGGGGCTCCTTGCCGTTGCCGCGCGCCTCGATGTCCTTGTCCTTGAGGGCGGCCTGAATGAGCCGGATGGCGCCAAGCCGGCCCTTGTCGCCGGCCTTCATGGCTTCCTTCATCTCGGCGGTGAAACGTTCGCGCAGCATGGAGTTCTCCTTGGTTTTAAGACGCTTGAGCGTTGACGGAACGCGAACGGCCCCTTAAGTCACGGGGGTAGTTCAAGGACGGCCCGGGTACGGCCTGCTCAAGCACGGCCTGTTGGCCCCGGACTTACAAGAGATCATGACGATGCTGCAAGACAAAGACACCACCGGGTCCTCCTCGGGTGGCTGGGCCGAGCCGCGCGCGACTGCGGTTCTCGTGCTCCAGGACGGAACGGTTCTCGAAGGCTTCGGCATCGGGGCCGTCGGCGAAGCGACCGGCGAGGTCTGCTTCAACACCGCCATGACGGGCTACCAGGAGATCCTGACGGACCCGTCCTATGCCGGCCAGATCATCACCTTCACGTTTCCGCATATCGGCAACGTGGGCACCAACGAGGAAGACATCGAGAGCGTCAACGCCGCCTCGTCGTCGGGGGTGCGCGGCGTGGTGCTGGCGGCGACCATCACCGAGCCGTCCAACTGGCGCGCCTCCCGCGACCTCGATGCCTGGCTGAAAGCCCGCAGCATCGTCGGCCTCTCGGGCATCGACACCCGGGCGCTCACCGCGCTCATCCGCGACAGGGGCATGCCGAACGCGGTCATCGCCCACGATCCGGAGGGTCGGTTCGACCTCGACGCCCTGAAGGCCAGGGCCGCCGCCCTGCCCTCCATGGACGGCCAGGACCTGGTGCCCCTCGTGACCAGCGCCCAGCGCTACGACTGGGACGAGACCACCTGGACCCGCGGCGAGGGCTACGGCCACCAGGACGGCGAATTGAGGCACCACGTGGTCGCCATCGATTACGGGGTGAAGCGCAACATCCTGCGCCTTCTCGCCCGCGCGGGCTGCAAGGTCACGGTGGTGCCGGCGACCGCCTCGGCCGAGGACGTTCTGGCGCTCAAGCCCGACGGCGTGTTCCTGTCCAACGGTCCTGGCGATCCGGCGGCCACCGGCGAATACGCCGTGCCGGTGATCCGCAAGGTGCTCGACGAGCAGATCCCGACCTTCGGCATCTGCCTCGGCCATCAGATGCTGAGCCTCGCCGTCGGCGCCAAGACCAAGAAGATGCACCAGGGCCACCATGGGGCGAACCATCCGGTGAAGGACAAGACCACCGGCAAGGTCGAGATCACCTCCATGAACCACGGCTTCGCCGTGGATCCGGAGACCCTGCCGCAGAACGCGGTCGAGACCCACGTGTCCCTGTTCGACGGCTCCAATTGCGGCATCTCGCTCACCGACCGCCCGGCCTTCTCGGTGCAGTACCACCCGGAGGCCTCTCCCGGCCCGCAGGACAGCCATTACCTGTTCGACCGGTTCGTCGAGCTGATGGAGCGGAAGAAGGCCCAGGCCTGACAGGATCACGAAAGCTGGCGCCGCGACAAACGCGTCCGTTGCGCCAGCCGCCCAAATCACGGTAACCGATCATTAACCATAACGACAAAATGATTCCGGGCCTTGTTTTGGGGGTGTTTCCATGGATTTCGATGACGATTCCGGCGAATTCAGCCGGCTGCACAACCTCTTCACGTTTCATCTCGGCATCGCCGTCACGCTGGCTTGGCTGACGTCGCTCTACGCCGCCCTCTACGCGCCCTGGGTGCGCAACATCCGTCCGCTGATCGATCCTGCCCATGCGGGCCCGGTCGAAAGCACCTGGTCGTATCTCTTCATTTTCCCCGTGGTGCTCACGACCGCCTGGCTGATCTCGATCTTCGGCCAGAACCTCTTCGCCCAGTTCCGCATCTTCAAGAACCAGATCGTCGAGTTCGCCATCGCGGCCGCCGTGGCGTTCGGAATGTTCTACCTGTCCATCGACCGTGCCGTCGCGGCCATGCTCATCGGCATGTGAGACCCGACGGGGATTTGCACGGCCCCGCTCGATCTTTCGCCTGAACCGCGCGTTCCCTCCCGGATTCGAAGGGAGAGAAGCATGGCTCAGGCGAAAGGATACGGTGATCCGCAGGGTTACAATACGCCGCTCGGCACCGAGACCTACGTGTTCCGCAGCAACGGCATCGTCCCGAATTCGTCCCTGCCGCTGATCGTTCGGCGCGGGGCGATTTCCCCCTCCGAGCACGACGCCGTCAGGACCTTCAAGACCACCTTCGCCAAGAACGGCTGGACCAACGCCTGGCTCAACGGCATCCACGACTACCATCACTACCACCCGAACACCCACGAGGTGCTGGGCGTCGTGTCCGGCTCGGCCCAGGTCCGCTTCGGCGGCGAGGACGGCGATCTCGTGGCCGTCAGCGCCGGCGACGTGGTGGTGATCCCGGCGGGCGTCGCCCATGCCTGCATCAACGCGAGCGACGATTTCTCCGTCGTAGGCGCCTATCCGGGTGGGGTCGATTACGACACCATCCGGGACGATCCCAACGCCCTCGCGGCGTCGCAGCAGCGCATCGCACAGGTCCCCCTGCCGGATGCCGACCCGGTCGACGGACCTGACGGACCGCTCGTGAAGCTGTGGACCTGAACGCGAAAAGGCCCCCTGCCCCGAAAGGCAGGAGGCCCTTGCCCCTACGGCTTATCGTTATGAATTAGACCGACAGCGTGACCTGCACGTTGCCGCGGATCGCGTGCGAATACGGGCAGACCACGTCGGCCTTGTGCACAAGATCGGTCGCCTGCTCCTGGGTCAGACCCGGCAGGTTCGCCTTCAGCTCGACCACCAGGCCGAAGCCCGCCCCGTCGTCGCGCTTGCCGATCCCGACCTTGGCCTCGATCGAAGCGTCAGATGGCAGAGCGACCTTGTTCTGCGAGGCGACGAATTTCAGCGCGCCGAGGAAGCAGGCCGAGTAGCCGGCCGCGAAAAGCTGCTCCGGGTTCGTCCCCTCACCGCCCCCGCCGCCGAGTTCCTTCGGGGTGGACAGGCGAACCTCCAGCCGTCCGTCATCGGATGCGGCAACGCCTTCGCGGCCGCCGCGGGCTGAAGCATGGGCAGTGTAGAGAGGGGTCATCGGAACGCTCCTTGAGGCGTCAGGCCCTGTGGCCTGATCGGTTATTCGACGGCATACGATCTAATTGCGTGCGATCTAAATCTGTCTATACGATCGAAATGAATTGTGTGCAACCGAAATTTTCCATAGGGTGTCCGAAGTGGAGGCGAGGATGACGAAGAAGCCTGAGATGCTGGCGCTCGACAATCAGCTCTGTTTTGCCTTCTATTCCGTGTCGCACGCTTTCAGCCGCGCCTATCGCCGGTTCCTCGACCCGCTCGGCCTAACCTACCCGCAATATGTCGTCCTGCTGGTGCTCTGGGAGCAGGATGATCTCACGGTCAAGGAGATCGGCGACCGGCTGTTTCTCGACTCCGGCACCCTCACCCCGCTGCTCAAGCGTCTCGAGAGTGCGGGGCACATCCGGCGCACCCGCGACAGCAAGGACGAGCGGCAGGTCAGAATTTCCCTCACCGAGACCGGCCGCTCCTTGCGGGAGAAGGCGGAGGAGATCCCCAAACAGGTCGGCTGCGTGCTTGGCCTATCCTTCGACGAGGTCCGCACGCTCACCCAGGAGGTTGCGAAACTGCGCGGCAGGCTCCATGACTCGGCGGCAGTTTCGGCGAAGTCCTGAGCCGAGGGGAGATGTCTATTCCAATGAACTGGCGCGATTACTGGAACCAGGACACGCCGATCTATGCGAGCGAGCGGCACAAGCTTCTGCACTACCGCCTGATCGCCGACGACATCATCGGCCTCGTCCCGTCTCCCGAAGCCACCGTGCTGGACTACGGCTGCGGCGAGGCGCTATTCGCCGACAAGGTGGCGGCCAAATGCGGCCGGCTCTATCTGAGCGATGCCGCACCGCTTGTTCGGGAACGTCTGAACGGGCGCTTTAGCGACAACAGGCGGATCACTGTCCTGTCGACCGACCACGTGACCGAGCTTCCGGACGCTTCGCTCGACCTGATCGTGGTGAATTCGCTCGTTCAGTATCTCTCCCTCGACGAGTTTCGCAGCCTCCTGAGGCTCATGCACGGGAAATTGCGAGCCGACGGCACGTTGATCCTGGGCGACGTCATACCGCCGGACATCAGCCCGATCACCGACGCGAAAGCTCTGCTCTCCTTCGCCTGGCGGGGCGGCTTCCTGCGATCGGCCGTTGCCAGCCTCGCCCGCACCGCCTTTTCGGAGTATCGCACGATCCGCGAGGAGATCGGCTTGGCGCAGTACAGCGACGAGGAGATCATCGACCTCCTCAAGGATGCCGGGTTTGTGCCGGAACGGTTCCAACGGAACCTTGGGCACAACCAGGCCCGCATGACCTATCTGGCAAGGCCGGCTCAGGCCCGCGAGACGGACGACCTCACGGAGCGCTGATCGCTTATCAGTGACAGGCCGAACACGCCGAGCCCGGCCATAGCCAGGACCGCGCCGACCCAGCCGGTCGAGGCAAAGCCGTAGCCGGCCGCGATCGCAAGACCGCCAAGCCAGGCGCCGAGCGCATTGGCGATGTTGAAGGCCGAGTGATTGAGGGCCGCCGCCAGGGTCTGGGCGTCTGCCGCCACGTCCATCAGGCGGGTCTGGAGTGCGGGCCCGATGGCGACGCTGCAGCCGACGAGGAAGACGCAGGCCGAGAGCAGGTAAGGGTTCTCGGCCGTCAGCCAGAGAACGGTCATCACCACGGCGCTGGAGGCCAGCACGCCCCCGATGGTCGCCATCAGGTTCCGGTCTGCGAACCAAGCCCCGACGAGATTGCCGACGATCATGCCGGAGCCGAACAGGGCCATCATGACCGGAACGGCGTTGTCGGGCATCCCGGCGACCTCCGTGGCCGTGGAGGCGATGTAGGAGAAGACGGAGAACAGGCCGCCGAAGCCCACGGCGCCGATTCCGAGAGTGAACCAGACCTGCTTGCGCCGGAAGGCCCCGAGCTCCCGCATCGGGCTCGCTCCCTCCTGAACCCTGTCCTTCGGCAGGAAGAGCCAGATCAGCAGCACCGTCAGCGCACCCATGAAGCCGACGGCCCCAAAGGCGATCCGCCAGGTCAGGATCTGCCCGAACCAGGTGGCCACCGGGGTTCCGAGCAGGGTCGCGACCGTGAGCCCCATCATGACGCGGGCTACAGCCTGAGTGCGCTTGTTCGGCGGAACCAGGGAGGCTGCCACGAGGGCGGCCACGCCGAAATAGGCGCCATGCGGCAGGCCCGTGAGAAAGCGCAGGAGCACGAAGGACTCGAAGCTCGGCGCAAGAGCGCTGACCGCGTTGCCGACGGCGAAGATCGCCATCATAAGGAGGAGCAGTGTCTGGCGCGCCAGCTTTGCCGCCATCACGGCGATGATGGGCGCTCCCACGACGACCCCGAGCGCATATGCGCTGATCGCGTAGCCGGCCTCCGGTGTCGTGACGTTGAATTCCTGGGCGACGTTGGGCAGCAATCCCATGATGGCGAACTCGCCCGTTCCGATGCCGAAGCTGCCGACTGCGAGCGCCAGCTCGATCAGCGCAACGGCCAAGCGGGAGCGCGGGACGGCGGGAGCCTTATTCGTCGGCACAACGCCGGCGTTCTCAACAATGGCCATGTCGGACATGGAGCCCCCAAGCTGCTCAAGTCATTTATTGGATCGGAAACGCCGAGACAGCCGTCGGCAACTCTGCGGTCCGTCATATTGCAATGCAAAAAAGATTCGGGGAGAGGCAGGGACGCAGGTCAGGAATGCGCTGCGGGATGATCCCGCTCGGGAACCCGGAACAAGCATCGGGTGAGCGCCTTATCAGCAGACCCGAACCGCAAGGCAGCCTCATGACCGACGCCTCACCGGACAGGCCCGCTGAACCGAAGCAACGTGACAGCTTCAACCCCGCCGAAAAAACCCCGGACTTGTCCCCCAAGGAAAGAAAGACCATCGAGGCCCAGAGCCGGCCGAACGCGGCGCTCATCCACGAGACGATCCGGGCCGAAGGCGAAAGCGAGCTCGACCGAACCGCATCGGCGCTCCTCCTCTCCGGACTGGCCGCCGGCCTGTCCATGGGGTTTTCCCTGACGGTAGAAGGATTGCTGCACGCGCATCTGCCGGACGCATCCTGGAAACCCCTGGTGAGCAGCTTCGGCTACACGATCGGCTTCCTGATCGTCGTGCTCGGCCGTCAGCAGCTCTTCACCGAGAATACCCTCACGCCCATCCTGCCCCTCCTGCACAACCGGGACGGACGCACGCTGCTGCGGGTGGTCAAGCTGTGGGCCATCGTTCTGGTGGCCAACATCGTGGCGACCTGGATCTTCGCGGCTGTCATTGCGCATACCTCCCTCTTCGCGCCTGAGGTCAAGCAGGCTTTCGGGGAGATCAGCCACAAGGTCGTGGCCTCGCCCTTCGGAACCACCGTGCTGAAGGCCATCTTCGCTGGCTGGCTTATCGCCCTGATGGTCTGGCTTCTGCCGGGAGCCGATTCCGCACGCCTTCTTGTGATCCTCATCATCACCTACGTGGTGGCCATCGGCGGCTTCTCGCACCTGATCGCGGGATCGGTCGACGGGTTCTACCTGGTGGAAACGGGTCAGGCCACGTGGACGGAATACGTCGTGCGCTTCTTCCTGCCGACCCTCGTCGGCAATGTTCTGGGCGGCGTGGCTCTCGTGGCCGCGCTCAATTTCGGGCAGGTCGTTCCCGAACTCCAATAGCGGTGGTTTCTCATGCGAATGTCCACCTTTTGTGCGCCAGGAAGCTCCAGAGCATCACGACGCCCGTAGTGATGACCTGGGACGGGAGATACGGTCCGCCGAGCCACACTGTGAAAGCGTGCATGAGAAACCAGGTCACGAGAAATCCAACGAAGGCCACCAGGGCAAAGCGCCACGTGGCCTCGCGGTGGGGCCGGTCGCTCTCGTAAGTATGCTTGCGGTTGAGCAGGTAGGACACGAGCCCTCCCGCCACATATCCGGCGAGCGTCGCAGGAACGGGGTGGGCTGCTCCTCCCTCGACCAGGG
Organism: Microvirga sp. HBU67558; assembly: GCF_018069605.1. Taxonomy (NCBI): domain Bacteria; kingdom Pseudomonadati; phylum Pseudomonadota; class Alphaproteobacteria; order Hyphomicrobiales; family Methylobacteriaceae; genus Microvirga; species Microvirga sp. HBU67558. The sequence continues at coordinate 7,633 of NZ_JAGPUP010000480.1, forward strand.
CGATGAGAAGGCCGTAATGAGCCACGGCAGCCGCAAGGCCCACTCCGAAAAAGGCGGTGAACTGACGGATCAGGCGCTGAAGGGGGCGAGAGGTGATCACGCCCCCTCGATAGCTGCTTCCCATGAGCCCGTCACCTCATCCCCTGCAGAAGTCCGGCGATCCTGCGCGAGAGAAAGCGCGGGGCGAACTTCGCCCCGATCGCACCGACCCGGTTCCGGGCCCCGGCCACAACGATCGCTCGCCTGGCCTCATAGCCGTCCACTCCGATGCGCGCGACATCCGCCGAGGACATGACCCCCGATCGGAAGAGGCGCGAGTCCTTCAGGCCCGCCGTGTCGGAGAATTCGCTCTCGGTCGGCCCCGGACAGAGGGCCGTGACCGTGACTCCATGGGGCCTGGCTTCGTCGTGTAGGGCTTCGGAGAGAGACAGGACGAAGGCTTTCGTCGCGTAATAAACCGCCATGTAGGGCCCGGCCTGGAAGGCCGCGAGGGACGCGACGTTCAGGATGCCTCCCCGCCGTCGCTCGATCATTCCCGGCAGCATGAGACGGCTGAGAGAGGTGAGCGCCATGACGTTGAGGTCGATCATGGCGAGCTGCTTCTCGTGCGGAAGGGACGCGAAGTAACCGCGCAGCCCAAAGCCGGCGTTGTTGACCAGGGTATGGACCGCTATTCCCCGCTCCCGAAGCATCTCATGGAGATCCTGCGGCGCCTCCCGGTCCTCGAGATCGATCGCCAGGATCTCGACCGGCACGTCATGGGTCCGGCGGATCTCCGCGGCCAGCACTTCCAGCCGCTCGTGCCGCCGGGCCGCCAGGACGAGGGAATATCCCCGCCCCGCAAAGACGCGCGCCAGATCCGCACCGATCCCGCTGGATGCTCCCGTGATCAGCGTCCAGCGCGGCTCTTCCATCGTGGCCATCTTTCCCACCTTCCCCTTGCCGCGGCATCCGATGGACCATAGCGCATAGGCATTGGCTGTCGAAATCATGGCTCGGCCCTTTGAATTTGCTCAAGGTGCGTGTAAGAGCCTCTCTCAACCTACAATCCGATCACATCCCGGCTGCGCTTGAAGCGCCGTAGCATTACGGCCGCGCGGCTGGACACGCCTGGGTGGCCCAATGCCAAAGCGGACAGACATCTCCTCCATCCTCATCGTCGGCGCCGGACCGATCATCATCGGCCAGGCCGTGGAGTTCGATTACTCGGGCACCCAGGCCGTGAAGGCCCTGAAGGAGGAAGGCTACCGCATCATCCTGGTGAACTCGAATCCCGCGACGATCATGACCGATCCCGATCTCGCGGACGCCACCTATGTGGAGCCGATCACTCCCGAGATCGTGGCCAAGATCATCGAGAAGGAGCGCCCCGACGCAATCCTGCCGACCATGGGCGGCCAGACGGCCTTGAACTGTGCCCTGTCGCTCAAGAAGATGGGCGTTCTCGACCGCTTCAACGTGGAGATGATCGGCGCGACGGCGGAGGCCATCGACAAGGCCGAGGACCGGCAGCTCTTCCGCGAGGCCATGACCAAGATCGGCCTCGACACCCCGAAATCGCGCCTTGCCAACGCGTCGGCCCTCAAGAAGGCCGACCGGGACGCCTACCTGGCCGAACTCGCCCGCATGGAAGCCCTCGACATTCACCCGGGCGACAAGAAGCGGATGATCGCCGCCTACAAGCTCAAGTGGGATGCCGCCGAGAACGAGCGGCGCAAGCGTTACCAGGAGCACGCCATGGGCGAGGCTCTGCTGGCTTTGGCAGAGGTGGGTCTTCCGGCCATCCTCCGCCCGTCCTTCACCATGGGCGGGACCGGCGGCGGCATCGCGTACAACCGCGAGGAGTTCCTCGACATCGTCGAGCGGGGCCTCGACGCCTCGCCGACCAACGAGGTGCTGATCGAGGAGAGCGTGCTCGGCTGGAAGGAGTACGAGATGGAGGTCGTCCGCGACAGGGCGGACAACTGCATCATCATCTGCTCCATCGAGAACTTCGACCCGATGGGGGTGCATACGGGCGACTCGATCACAGTGGCGCCGGCGCTCACGCTCACCGACAAGGAATACCAGATCATGCGCGACGCCTCCTTGGCGGTCCTGCGCGAGATCGGCGTCGAGACCGGCGGATCGAACGTGCAGTTCGCGATCAACCCGGAAAACGGGCGCATGATCGTGATCGAGATGAACCCGCGCGTGTCGCGCTCCTCGGCACTGGCCTCGAAAGCCACGGGCTTCCCCATCGCCAAGGTGGCGGCGAAGCTCGCCGTCGGCTACACCCTCGACGAGATCGCCAACGACATCACGGGGGGCGCGACGCCCGCCTCCTTCGAGCCGACCATCGACTACGTGGTCACCAAGATCCCCCGCTTCGCCTTCGAGAAGTTCCCCGGCGCCGAGCCCACCCTCACCACGGCGATGAAGTCGGTCGGCGAGGCCATGGCGATCGGCCGCTCCTTCCCGGAATCGCTTCAGAAGGCCCTGCGCTCCCTCGAAACCGGGCTCACCGGCCTCGACGAGATCGAGATCGAAGGTCTCGGCAAGGGCGACGACAAGAATGCCATCAAGGCCGCCATCGGTACGCCGACCCCGGACCGGATCCTCAAGGTGGTTCAGGCCCTGCGCCTCGGCGTCAGCCATGACGAGGTCTATGCCTCCTGCAAGATAGACCCCTGGTTCCTGGAGCAGCTTCAGGGCATCGTCGACATGGAAGCGAAGGTCAAAGCGCATGGTCTGCCGCAGACCGCCGGCGCCTTCCGCCAGCTGAAGGCTCTTGGCTTCTCGGACGCACGCCTGGCGGTGCTCGCCCACAAGACCGAGGCCGAGGTGCGCGAGTTGCGCCGCTCGCTCTCCGTCCGACCGGTCTACAAGCGGATCGACACCTGCGCGGCCGAGTTCGCCTCGCCGACCGCTTACATGTATTCGACCTATGCGGCGCCCTTCGCCGGGGCGCCTGTGGACGAATCCAACCCGTCCGACGCCAAGAAGGTCATCATCCTGGGCGGCGGACCGAACCGCATCGGCCAGGGCATCGAGTTCGATTATTGCTGCTGTCATGCCTGCTTCGCGCTCAAAGATGCGGGCTATGAGACCATCATGATCAACTGCAACCCGGAGACGGTCTCGACCGACTACGACACCTCCGACCGGCTCTATTTCGAGCCGCTGACGCAGGAGGATGTGCTGGAGATCATCGAAACCGAGCGTTCCAAGGGCACGCTCCACGGCGTCATCGTGCAGTTCGGCGGCCAGACGCCGCTCAAGCTCGCTCGTGCCCTCGAGGAGGCCGACGTGCCGATCCTCGGCACCTCGCCGGATGCCATCGATCTCGCCGAGGATCGCGACCGGTTCAAGCGCCTGCTCGACAAGCTCCACCTGAAGCAGCCGAAGAACGGCATCGCCTATTCGGTGGAGCAGGCCCGGCTGATCGCCGCCGATCTGGGCCTCCCCTTCGTGGTGCGGCCCTCCTACGTGCTCGGCGGCCGGGCCATGGCCATCATCCGCGACGAGGCTCAGTTCGAGGATTACCTGCTTGGCACCCTGCCGAGCCTGATCCCCTCGGACATCAAGGCCCGTTACCCCAACGACAAGACTGGCCAGATCAACACGGTGCTGGGCAAGAACCCCCTGCTCTTCGACCGCTATCTCTCGGATGCCGTGGAAGTGGACGTCGACTGCCTCTGCGATGGGAAGGACAGCTTCATCGCGGGAATCATGGAGCATATCGAGGAGGCGGGCATCCACTCGGGCGATTCGGCTTGCTCCCTGCCGCCGCGCTCCTTGTCTCCGGAGATCATCGCCGAGCTGGAGCGCCAGACGAAGGCCCTTGCCCTGGCTCTTGAAGTCGGCGGTCTGATGAACGTCCAGTACGCCATCAAGGACGGCACGATCTACGTGCTGGAGGTCAATCCCCGGGCCTCACGGACGGTCCCGTTCGTGGCCAAGGTCATCGGCGAGCCCATCGCCAAGATCGCCGCTCGGATCATGGCAGGAGAAAGCCTGGCGAAGTTCGGCCTGACCCCGAAGGTGCTGCCGCATATCGGCGTCAAGGAAGCCGTCTTCCCCTTCAACCGCTTCCCGGGGGTCGACGTGCTGCTCGGACCGGAAATGCGCTCGACCGGCGAGGTCATCGGCCTGGATCGCGGCTTCGGCGTAGCCTTCGCCAAGAGCCAGCTCGGCGCCGGCAGCCAGTTGCCCAAGACCGGCACCCTGTTCGTGTCCGTGCGCGACTCGGATAAGGAACGGATCCTGCCGGCGGTGCGGATGCTGGAGGAGGTCGGATTCCAGATCCTGGCGACCGCCGGGACCCAGAAGTACCTCGAAACCCAGGGCGTCAAAGCCCGGCGGATCAACAAGGTGCTGGAAGGCCGCCCGCACGTGGTCGACGCCATGAAGAACGGCGACATCCAACTCGTCTTCAATACCACCGAAGGAGCGGGCGCTCTCTCGGATTCCCGTTCACTACGACAAGCTGCCCTCTTGCATAAGATACCTTACTACACCACTCTTGCAGGAGCGGTCGCCGCGGCCGAGGGCATCAAGGCATACCTCAGCGGCGATCTGGAAGTCCGGGCGCTTCAGGAATACTTTGCCTGAGGCATCCGGCCTCACATTGGAACTGCGAAGCTTCTGGTAAGTTTTCGTTGACATGCGAGGGCGCTGGCAACAGCGGCCTCGTACCTCTTTTTGGACGAGACACACGATGGACAAGGTCCCTCTGACGATCAAGGGTTTTGCGGCGCTCGAGGAAGAACTCAAGCAACGGCAGCAGGTTGAACGCCCCCGGATCATCCAGGCGATCGCGGAAGCCCGCGCGCTTGGCGACCTGTCGGAAAACGCCGAATACCATGCCGCCAAGGAAGCCCAATCCCTCAACGAAGGCCGGATCCTTGAGCTCGAAAGCCTGATCTCCCGCGCCGAAGTCATCGATATCGCCAAACTGTCCGGCGATCGCATCAAGTTCGGCGCGACGGTGAAGCTCGTCGACGAAGACACCGAGGAAGAGAAAACCTACCAGATCGTCGGTGAGCCCGAGGCGGATGTCCGCTCGGGGCGGGTCTCGGTCGCCTCTCCGATCGCCCGCGCGCTGATGGGCAAGACCATCGGCGATACCGTCGAGGTCTCGACCCCCGGCGGCGGCAAGTCCTATGAGGTCGTCGGCGTCCAGTTCGGCGCCTGACAACGGAAAAAGGGGGCACGAACGATGAGAAATCCCATGATGTCCCCCATGTCCCGTCGCACCCTCCTGAACGCGTTCGCCTGGGCCGGCCTAGCCGGCGCAGGTCTTGCCGTGCCGGCTCGGGCCCAGAGCTTCCCGCAGGCCTTCTCGTCCTTCTCGGTCGATGTGAGCGCCCTGAAGGACAAGGGCCTGGGTCCCTTCGCCGATCTCGTGGGCGCGGCCGCCCTCGACGAGTTGCGGCGCTCCTTCGCCGATCGGGTCGATCCTCGCGGCCCCCGTCTCGTCCTTCGCCTGACGAGCGTCACCATGACGGCCTTCCCGGACAACAGCAGCGGATACAAAGGCCGAGGCGGCGGGGGCAACAGCGGGCACGATGCCCTGGAGGGCGAGGCCCTGGCCATCGGCCGCCGGGGCGAAGTTCTGGCAGGCCACCCCATGCTGGCCGTGCTCGACGTCAACACGAGCCCCCTCACGCCGAACGAGCAGGGCCGCGCCGTCGCGGTGGCTCAGCATTACGTGCGCTGGCTCAGGCGGCAGATCTGACCGCAGAGGCGGCCGAGGCCTCTTGCCCGGGTGACCGCCGGGGCTAGCCCTCGGCTTCGGCCACGTCCTCGATCGGCACCAGGGGCTCGTCCTTGATGAGGTCGAGGGTCAGGGCGGTTCGGACGTTGCGCACGTTCGGCAGGGAGGTGAGCTCCGACACGAGGCCCTGGAACGATGAAAGGTTCGGAGCCACGCATTTCATGATGAAGTCGATATCGCCCGACAGGGTCCAGCACTCGCGGACCATGGACCAGTCCTTCACCCGCTGCTGGAATTCCTGCAGCTCCTTCTTACCCTGGATGTCGAGTTGCACCATGGCGAAGCAAACGATCTCGAAGCCGAGATTCTTCGGGTCGAGGATGGCTCGGTAGGCCTTGATGATTCCGGCGCTTTCCAGCGCCCGCACCCGGCGCAGGCACGGCGGAGCCGAAAGCCCGACCCGGCGGGCGAGCTCCACATTGGTGATGCTGCCGTCGGCCTGCAGTTCCTTCAGAATGGCCCAGTCGATGGAATCGAGGCGTCCGCGCACGGTAACTCCGCTCATGCATGACAAGGCCGTGGGAACTGATCGGTCAGCCTCGTCATGCGGCATCAGGTCAAAAAATCTCGTCTTGGCTGACTAGACCGTATAAGGGTTCCGCACAAGGAGGACGGGCGATTAAGTCGCAACGAACTTCATGAACTCCACAGGCTCGTTGATCGAATGTTGCGCACGGATACCGGCCTTATCACCTGGGCGCTGACCGACGGCAAGGCCGGGGACGAGCTGCAGGTCCTGAGCATTACCGACGCGCTCGGCTTGACGCCGGAAATCCGCCGCGTCCGGCCGAAGGCGCCCTTCAGCTGGTTCATGCCCTGGGGGCCCATCGATCCGCGGGAGCGTCCGGGCTCTCCTCACAGCCCCCTAGCTCCACCATTCCCCGACCTCGTCATCGCGTCCGGTCGTCGCGCCGTCGCCTATCTGCGCCACCTGAAGAAAGCCACGGGCGGGCGGGCATACACGGTATTCCTGAAGGACCCCCGTACGGGACCGACGGCCGCCGACTTCATCTGGTCTCCGACCTATGACCGTCTGCGCGGCCCGAACGTCCTCAATACCCTGACCCCGCCCCACCGGGTGTCCGCCCGACGGCTCGAGGAGGCGCGGGCCCGGCCCGATCCTCGCCTGTCTGTCCTCCCCGGCCCACGCATTGCCGTGTTGGCGGGCGGCAACAGCCGCCATCACCGGTTCTCGGACGAGGATGTCGCCCGCTTCGTCGGGCACCTGAGCGCGGTCGCCAGAACCGGGGCCGGTCTCATGGTCACGGTGTCGCGCCGCACGCCGCCCGCCTTGAGGCAGGCTCTGACGGCTCTCACGGCGGAACAGGGCGGATTCCTGTGGGAGGGCACGGGGGACAATCCCTATGTGGACCTCCTCGCCCTGGCCGACTACATCGTGGCGACGGCGGATTCCTTCAACATGATGGGCGAGGCGGCCGTGACCGGCAGGCCAATCCTGGTCTTCGAACCCTCGGGGGGACACCCGAAACTGGATGTTTACTTGCAGGCCCTTAAGGACCATGGAGTTGTGCATCCGTTCGAGGGCCGTCTTGAAGGACAGCCCTATGAACCCCTAAATTCAACACCCAAGGTCGCGGAGGCCATAGCCGAGGGCTTGAGCCGCCACCGCCGCGCTCTCGGCCTGCCGGATATCGCCCTGTCACTGGAGACCCCCTGATGGCTCATTCTCACGCCAAGCTCATCATCATCGGCTCGGGACCGGCCGGCTACACGGCAGCGATCTATGCGGCCCGCGCCCTGCTCGAGCCCGTGATGATCTCCGGTTTCCAGCCCGGCGGGCAGCTCATGATCACCACGGACGTGGAGAACTACCCGGGCTTCGCCGACGTGATCCAGGGCCCCTGGCTCATGGAGCAGATGCGCATGCAGGCAGAGCATGTGGGAACCCACATGATCTCCGACCACATCACCAAGGTGGATCTGAAGCAGCGTCCCTTCCGGCTGGAGGGCGATTCCGGCGCGACCTATACCTGCGATGCGCTGATCGTCGCGACGGGCGCCCAGGCCAAATGGCTGGGCCTTCCCTCGGAGGGCCAGTTCCAGGGCTTCGGCGTGTCGGCCTGCGCCACCTGCGACGGCTTCTTCTATCGGGCTAAGGAGGTCGTGGTGGTGGGCGGCGGCAACACCGCCGTCGAGGAGGCGCTCTACCTCGCAAACCTCGCGTCCAAGGTCACGCTCGTTCATCGCCGGGATAGCCTGCGCGCCGAGCGCATCCTGCAGGATCGCCTGTTCAAGCACCCCAAGATCGAGGTGATCTGGAACTCGGCCGTCGAGGAGATCTGCGGCAGCGAGAACCCCTCCTCCGTCACGCATGTGCGGCTGAAGAACATGGTTTCGGGCGAAACCTCCGACTTCAGGACCGATGGCGTCTTCATCGCCATCGGCCACAAGCCGTCGACCGAGCTGTTCACCGGCCAGCTGGACATGAAGTCCGGCGGCTACCTGCTGACGAAACCCGGCTCGACCGAGACGAACATCCCGGGCGTGTTCGCGGCCGGCGACGTGACGGATGACATCTACCGGCAGGCGGTCACCTCGGCAGGCATGGGCTGCATGGCGGCGTTGGACGCCGAGCGCTATCTCGCGGCGCTCGAAGCCACCCAGGAAGCTGCCGAATAAAGTTTATTAACAACTGGTTAGTCCTCAGGCCGATTTCCTGTTGCGTCGGACCCTCGGCTCATAAGAGATAAGAGTTGCCTTGCGTCAGGAGCATGCGAGGCATGAGGGGAATGCCGTGGACTGGGACAAGATCCGGATTTTCTATACGGTCGCAGAGGCGGGAAGCTTCACGCGGGCCGGAGATGATCTGGGCTTGAGTCAGTCCGCCGTCAGCCGCCAGATCAGCGCGCTCGAGCGCGAGTTGAAGGCTCCGCTCTTCCACCGCCATGCCCGCGGCCTGATCCTCACCGAGCAGGGCGACCTGCTCTTCCGGGCGGCCCGCGACATGCGCATGCGGCTCGAAACCACCAAGGCCCGGCTCGTCGAGACGAGCGAACGCCCTTCGGGCGAGCTGAAGGTGACGACGACGGTCGGCCTCGGGTCCATTTGGCTCGCCCAGCGCATCGCCGAATTCCTCGATCTCTATCCCGACGTCCGGGTCGAGCTGATCCTGTCCAACGAGGAGCTCGACCTCGCCATGCGCGAGGCCGACGTGGCCATCCGTTTGCGCCGACCGGCTCAGCCCGACTTGATCCAGCGCCGCCTGTTCACCGTGCATTTCCACGTCTATGCATCGGCGGACTACCTCAAGCGGTTCGGTGAGCCGAAGACCCTGGAAGACCTGGACGAGCACCGGATCGTCTCCTTCGGGGGCGATCAGCCCTCCTATCTTATGGCCGTCCACTGGCTCTCGACGGCCGGACGCGAGGGCCGCGAGCCACGCCAGTACCACTACGTGGTCAACAACATCACGGCGCTCAAACTGGCTGTCGAAACGGGCGCGGGCATTGCCGTGCTGCCGGACTATGCAGTCGTCGGCAATCCGGACCTGATCCAGATCCTGCGCGACGTGGAAATGCCCTCCCTCGACAGCTATCTCGTCTATGCCGAGGAGATGCGTTCCGTGGCCCGGGTCCAGGCCTTCCGGGACTTCCTGATCTCCAAGGCACAGCGCTGGACGTTCTGAGCCCGAATCCCCTGCCAAGCTTGTCGCTTTCGGAATCGTGTCCTTCGCGTGACAAAGCCATGCGCCTAGCGCAGCCCTTTTATGAGGCATGCTGCATTGCAAATAAGCGCTGTGCGGCCGATATCACCAGTGGCTGATTTCAACGCGGCACCGCTTTCTTCCTCCCGGCGCTGCCGTGTCGGCCGTTCCCTCTGGAAGGTTTTGACTTTTGTCGGACCTCTACTTTAGCCGGGCCCTGTGCCCGGCTTTTTTCTTTTCAGGCCCTGAGATGCCGCTCAGCGAGCGTGGGACTGCTCGACCTCTTCCTTGAGCGCCCGGCGCAGGACCTTGCCCACATTGGTCTTCGGCAGGGTTTGTCTGAACTCGATCCGGCGAGGCACCTTGTAGCCCGTCAGGTTCTCCCGGCAGAACTGGCGCAGCTCGTCGACGGTGAGCGCCTCATCCCTCCGGACCACATAGGCCACCACGACCTCGCCCGAATGCTCGTCTGGCAAGCCGATGACAGCTGCTTCCATGACTCCTGGATGTTTGACGATCACGTCTTCCACTTCGTTCGGATAGACGTTGAATCCGGACACCAGGACCATGTCTTTCATCCGGTCGACGATCTTGACCTGCCCGTCGGGAAGGATCACCGCCACGTCGCCGGTCCGGAACCAGCCGTCCGGAGTCATGACCTTGGCGGTCTCGTCGGGCCGCTGCCAGTAGCCCGCCATCACCTGCGGTCCCTTCACGCAGAGTTCGCCCCGTTCGCCGGGAGGCAGGATGGACCCGTCATTCGCGCGCACGGACACGTCGGTCGACGGCAGTGGGTAGCCGATGGTGCCGGTGAAGGCCTCGATGTCGAGACGGTTCGCACAGACCACGGGCGAGGTCTCGGACAGGCCGTAGCCCTCCACGATGGGCTGGCCGGTCACCTCCTTCCACTTCTTCGCGACGGCCTCCTGGGTGGCCATGCCGCCCGACACGGCGAAGACCATCTGCGAGAAATCGACCTTCTCGATGCCGGGCGCGTTGGCCAGGGCGTTGTAGAGGGTGTTGAGGCCGGACATCAGCGTGATGCGGCTCTTCTGGAGCGTCTTGACGAAGCCCGGAATGTCGCGCGGATTGGCGATGAGAAGCTGGCAGCCGCCGATCCGGGTCATCAGCATGGCGCAGACCGTCAGGGCGAAGATGTGATAGAGCGGCAGGGCCGTGACCATCACGTGGTCCTCGCGGTCGCCGAAGAAGGGCCGCATCCAGGCCTCGCACTGGAGCACGTTGGCCGCCACGTTGCGGTGGAGCAGGGTCGCGCCCTTGGCGACGCCCGTCGTGCCGCCCGTATATTGCAGGAAGGCGATGTCGTCGGGCGAAACCGGGACAGCCTGCGCCTTCTGCCGTCCGCCCTCGGCCGCGACGGCCTTGAAGGCCACGGCCCGCGGCAGGCTGAAGGGCTTCACGGCCTTCTTCACGTGGCGCGAGACCAGGTTGACGATGGCGCCCTTGAGGCCGAGCAGATCGCCCGGCGTGACGAGCACCACCCGGTCCAGGGCGAGGTCCGGCAGGGACTCCTCGACGGTGGCGGCGAAGTTCTCGAGCACGAACAGGAACCGGGCGCCGGAATCCTTCAGCTGGTAGGTCAGCTCCCGCGGGGTGTAGAGCGGGTTGACGTTGACCACCGTGCCGCCGGCGAGCAGCACCCCGAACAGGATCGCCGGGAAGGCCATCACGTTCGGCAGCATGATGGCGACCCGGTCGCCCTTCTTCAGCCCCTGCCCCTGCAGCCAGGACGCGACCGCATCGGCCTGGCGCCCCAGGGCCGCGTAGGTGATGCGCGTGCCGAAGCTCTCGACGGCGGCCCGGTTCGGGTAATCCGCCACGGCCCTGAGAAACATCTCGTTGAGAGTGCCGACCCGGGCCTCGTCGATCGTCTTGGGAACCTGCGCGGGATAGGAGGCGAGCCAGGGGCGGGCGGCGGAAGAGGAAGAGTCCGAAGCGCCTGCCGTGGCCGGCGCCGGGGTCGTGGCATTCATCATCGTCTCCGCTTCGCGGCAGGTTGGCTTCATGGGAGATGGCGTCTCCGTCAAAGCTTAACTTGGCGCGGGCAAGGCCATTTGTCGACGGGAATAGTTTAGACCTGAACGATCGTCTACAGCTCATCGGGTCCGGAGCCCAGGGCCCAAAAGGGAGAATTTCCTCTTGGGCCCTGTCGATCCTGACGTCCCGCGTCGCTCAATGCGCCTTCTGCAGCACCATCTCGGCCGGACGGCCGCTCAGCTCCGCCATGTGGTCGAACCGGGTCGAGAAGGATCCGACGCCGGCCGTCGCGGAGCGCAGCTCGACGATGAGGTCGCCGATCTCCGATTCCGGGATGGTGGCGCTGAGCACCTGCCAGCCCGACCAGCCGGGCCGCTCGTCGTAGCCAAGGATCTGCCCGCGCCGCCCGGTCACCAGGGCGGTCGCCTTGGACAGGGCCTCGGACGGGATCGTGATCTCGACCGACAGCACCGGCTCCAGCAGCACGGGCTTCGCCTTGGGAAGCGCCTCGGCCAGGGCGAGCCGGGCGGCCGCCTGGAAGGCGGCGTCGGACGAATCCACCGTGTGGTAGGACCCGTCGGTGAGCGTCACCGCAAGGTCGACGACCGGGAAGCCGAGGGGCCCTGACTTGAGCGCATCCCGCACACCGGTCTCCACGGACGGGATGTACTGGCGCGGCACCACCCCGCCGGTGATGTGGTCCTGGAACGCGAACCCCTCCCCGCGCGGCAGCGGCTTGATCTCGATCATCACGTCGCCGAACTGGCCATGCCCGCCGGTCTGCTTGCGGTGGCGCCCGCGGGCGGATGCCGGCAGCTTGATCGTCTCGCAATAGGCCACCCTCGGCCTGGCCGTCTCGACCCCGACCTGGAACCGGGAGGCGAGCTTTTCGACGGCGACCCGCAGATGCATCTCGCCCTGGCCATGGAGCCGGATCTCGCCCATTTCGGGCCGGTTCTCGACGGCCAGGGACGGATCCTCCTCGGTGATCTTGGCCAGCGCGCTCGACAGGCGCACATCGTCCTTGCGGTCCTTCACCTTGAGGGCCAGCACGTAGACGGGCTCGGGCGGCACCGGCGACACGATGGTGTCCGGGCGCGCCTTTCCGGCCGCGAAGGCATCCCCGGTGGCGATGCCCTCCAGGCGGCCGAATCCGACCGTCTCGCCGGCCGCGGCCTCGCCCTTGCGGTTCATGGTCGAGCCGACCAGGGTGGCGAGGCTGCCGATCCGCGCCTCCGCGCCGCGGGCCCCGACCACGGTATCGCCCTCGCGGAAGGCGCCGCGCATGATCCGCGCGACGGTGAGCTTGCCGCCCTGGCCCATGTGCAGGGTCTTCATGGCCTGGGCGAGCGGCGCCCCTTCCTCGGACAGGCCGAGGCGCGCGCGGGTCTGCGTCAGGCCGGGCGCCTCATGGCGCAGGGCCTTGAGCAGCCGCGTGATGCCGTTGCCGCGCTCGGCGGAGCCGATCAGGGCCGGCACCACGTGCCGCTCCCGCAGCTCCTTCGACAGGTCGTCGAAGATCTGGTCTCGCGGCGGCTCGATCTCGGAGATCAGCTCCTCCATGAGCGCGTCGTCGTAATCGGCCAGGCGCTCGAGCATGGCGAAGCGCGCCTCCTTCTCCCGGGGCAGCTCGCCCTCGGGCAGGTCGACGATCTCGCTCGGCGCATGTTCGCGGTAGATGAAGGCGCGCTCCAGGGCGAGGTCGATGAAGCCGATCGCGATGCCGTCCTTCCAGAGCGGGATCTGGCGCAGGAGCAGCGGCGTGCGCGAGGCCTGCTGCAGCAGCGCCAGGGTCTCGCGGATGCGCTGGGTCGCCGTGTCGATCTTGTTGATGAACAGGAAGCGCGGGATGTCCGCCTCCTCCAGTTCCCGGAGGATGATCTCAAGGGCCGGGATCTTGCGCTCGTCCGCCTCGCAGACGACGACCGCCGCGTCGCAGACCGGCGTGACGTTGCGCATCTCGTGCAGGAATTCCGTCGAGCCGGGGCAGTCCACGAAGGTCATGCTCTCGCCGAGGAACTCGACGGTGGCCACGTTGGGCTCGATGCTCATGGCGTGGGCGCGGGCTTCCGCGCTCGCATCGCCGATGCTGTCCCCGTTGGACACGCGGCCCGCCCGCGAGATCGCACCGGTGCGCTCCAGGATCGCTTCCAGGAGCGTGGTCTTGCCGCTCTGAAACGGGCCGACGATTGCGATGCATCGCGGGCCCGAACCTAGTCTGCCGTTGGGTGCCATAGGGTGTCATCCTCCCTGCCCCCACTTCCGACGCTCTCTTCACGGACGCGTTACCGTGAATGCTCTGCCTCGGATGGTGAGTTGGCAAGAGGTCTTTTGAGGGCGCCGATGGGGCAGGAAGGGGCACGCTCGCGTTCGGCCGTTCCGCGCATCCGCGCTGGATACACGCGACGTTGTCGCCGGCCTTGTGCTGGTGATGATGGCGGGAAAATTCAATCGCGCCACGTCATGGCCGGCCTTGTGCCGGCCATCCCGATCCTGAAAGGTGCGGCGCTTCGATCCATCGAGATCACCGGCACAAGGCTGGTGATGACGCTGGTGATACCCGCCTACCGGGCCCGGCGCAGCTCGAAATCCGCGACCCCGAGGGCGAAGTTGACGCCGGTCTGGCCGCCGACCGAGAGGGGCTGGAGCGAGATGCTCCGGTTCGAGCCGCCGACCAGCACATTCGCCCCGACGCCGGCGCCCGCCGTGGCCTCGGCGGCTCCGCCCACATAGCTGCCGGCGAGCGACCCCGGCGCCACGCTGCCCCGGGAGAGCACCGCCCAGGTGAGGACGCCGCCACGGGTCGCCCCGATGTCGAGCCCGAACCGTCGGATCGTCCCCACATAGCGCTCGTTGGGCCCGCGCCGCGGATTGAAGGTGCAGAGCGTGGTCCTCTGCGACGTGACGATGAGCCCGATCCCGCCCGACACGCTGCAGGACAGGACACCCGCACGCCCCCGGTTCTGGGCCTGGGCATCCGTGGTCCCCAGGCAGGCGACGGCGGCGAGAGCGGCAACGGACAGAGCAATGCGGCGCATGGTGATCTCCTCAGCATGGTCAAGCTTAGCGATCAACGGCCCAGGCGCGGAGCCGTTCCACGGGCGCGTTGGCGATCCCGGATGAGGCATCGGGGTGACGCGGCCTGCATAACCCACCCCTCTACGTCATGGCCAGCCTCGTGCCGGCCATCCCGATACGGTGGGGCACAGCGCTGTTCATGAGCGGGATCACCGGGACGAGCCCAGTGATGACGTTGAAGGTGGAGGCACCACACGGCCAACCTCTGGCCCTCACCTCCCCCACGCCCTCTGTTCAGAGAGTAGCCCAAGGGAAGAATTGATTCTATATAGTGTCACATTGAAGGCGGCTGGGGGGCCGCTTTTTTATTGATTGAAGGGCCGACCATGTTCCTGAATGTGCAATCCGTCTTCAAGCCGACGAGCGACCTGATTCAGAAACGCGTCTCGACCAAAGCCGATGGCACGGAGGGGTTGGGCGAGAGCACCGATGCCCGGTTCAGCCCGGACGGGCGCTTCGTGGTGTTCACAAGCAACGCCCCCGATCTCGTCCCCGGCGGCACGAACGGAAAATATCACGTCTTCCTCAAGGAACTGAGCACCGGCGCCGTCACCCTCCTCTCGGCTGCGGGCAACACCCAGGCAAACGGCCCGAGCCACGCCCCCAAGTTCAGCCAAGACGGGCGTTATGTCGTGTTCGAAAGCGAGGCCAACGACCTGGTGACCGGCGACGGCAATGGGGCGAGGGATGTCTTCCGCAAGGACCTGACCACGGGAGCCATCACCCGCATCTCCACCACGTCGAATGGAACAGAGTTGAACGGCAGCAGCTCTGGAGGTGAGTTGAGCCCAGACGGGAACTTCCTGGTTTTCAGGAGCGACGCTGCAAATCTGGGCGTCAGCAGCGTGGTTTCCCCGGAGATTTTCCTCAAGAACCTGACCACCGGGGCCGTCACCCGCATCACGGTTGCCGCAGACGGAACATCGGCAAGCGTCAGCGGCATCAACGCCCATTTCAGCCCGGACGGCCGCTTCCTGATATTCGAAAGCAGCTCGTCCAAGCTGGTTGACGGCGACACAAACAATGCCACTGACATTTTCCGCAAAGAGTTGGATACCGATAAAGCTATCGCCCGCATCTCCACCACTGCAGACGGTACAGAGGCAATCGGCGGCTATAGCCGCCTCGCTCAGTTCAGCCCCGACGGGCGTTCCATCGTGTTCGAAAGCGCTGCCTCCAATCTGGTCGCCGGCGATGACAACGGCGTAGCAGACATCTTCCTCAAGAACCTGGACACCGGTGCCATCACCCGCCTTTCCACTGCCGCAGATGGGACACAGGCGGACAACTCCAGCAATGAGCCTCGGTTCAGCCCGGACGGGCGTTACGTGGTGTTCGAGAGCGATGCCACAAACCTCGTCGCCGGCGACAACATTGGCAAACGTGACGTCTTCCTCAAGGACCTGGTGACGGGCGGGATCACCCGTCTCTCGACCAAGGTCGATGGCACGGACGTGAACTCCGACAGCTATACTGCTCAGTTCAGTCCCAATGGGCGCTTCGTCACGTTCGAAAGCGACGCCACCAACCTGGTGGCCAACGACGGCAACAATGCCAGCGACATCTTCCTGGTCGACCTGCTCTACAAGGCCAA
>NZ_JAGPUP010000481.1:0-23815 GCF_018069605.1 Microvirga sp. HBU67558
TGTCTCATTCGAGCTATCCCGGCCTCATGCTGTGGGAATGACCCGCAACGCCCATCAAATACAAGGTCTCATCAAAAAACACCAAGCGGTGCGGCTGTTGGCGCATGCGGGGCTGACGGTGAGTATGCCAGACGCGGCGCTCATCCCGCACGTCGGCGCGTGCGCACTCCGCCGCCATCAGGGCTTTTTTTATAACTGAAGCCGCACCGGCACAGGAAACGCGAGAGCATCGCCGGGGCTGCCACCACCCCATGTTCCTCCAGAAGCCGGGCCGCGAGTTCAGGCATGGTGATGGCGGGCCTTGCCTCGACGGTCTGGATCAGGAAACTCTCATAAGGCACCAGCTTGCCGCCTCCCGGCGGGCGGCCTTGCCGGGCTGGCGCCGGCGAACCGGTGTCCCGCGTTCGCCGCACCAGCTTGATGGCGAAGCTCTCGCTGACATCAAAGTGCTCAGCGGCCGCCCGGCAGGAATGACCTGCCTGGACAAAGTCGGCCACCCGCACCCGAAGATCGAGAGAATAGCAGTGACCCATGATCCACCTCCCGTCGGACGAAGTGAATCACAGATCGCACCAGCCCAAAACCCTGGGAGTCGGATTTCCAGTCCGGTGCTCTAGGGCTCTCAAAGACCTGCCGCAAGCTCGAGCTGTCGTTCTTCACCTATCTCGGGGATCGGCTCGGCCTGAACACGGATCAGCCGAAGATCTTACCGCTGGCCGATCTCATCATCCACTCAGCCTGAGGCTTGGCCCCCGAAACTGCCCCGATTATATGTTGCCCGAGCGCCGAAGGTCCAAGCGGCAACGAAGGGTAATGGATCAAGTCGCCTTCTTATGGCGAGGATCATACCTCACAAGCTCGCCTGTCAGCTTCTTTCCCTCGTCGATCAACCTCTTAGCCTTCTCGCGCAGCTTGTTCTTTTTCGCATTGCTGCGATGCTTCTCACTGCCTTTGCCCATTGTTAATCTCCCGGATCTCGATGTCTCGTTGTAACGACGCCTCGCAGACACGGTTCCAACCTCTCGCCCGCTGTTCAGATGCCAAGCTCTGACACGAAGCTGCCGTTTGCAATTTTCGTTCTGCGTTTGAGATTGGCATCGCTGGACACGTGCCCTGATGTGCGGACAAGGTCGGGGTGCGTCTCGTAAACGGCACGCAGCTGGGCCTCAGGCGGTGCGGATCCTGTCATCGAGCAGAATGGCCATCTTTCGCGCAAGCCGGCGGCGGATGACCGTGTCGCTGACTTCAAGTTGGAGGGCGCGGGCCTCGCGGGCTAGCACCTCTTCCTTCAGGCGACAAGAACGCTGAGTTCAGCATCGGTCGGCGGGCGGCGCCATTGGCGTGCCCACATCTCCTTCAGCCATTCGGTATCCGCAGCGGTGATCCAAATGACCGGCAATGACGTGCCGGTCTCCTCACCTGGGAGAAGGGCTGCATAGGCGGCAAACAGCAACCCGCCGAGGGCGAGAAAATGCAGCAGCCCTTCCTTCAGCAGCCTCATGACTCACTCCTCCGTGCCTCCAGTATTCATGGGATTGGGAGTATTGCGCAATCGGTAGGGGTCTCG
This sequence comes from Microvirga sp. HBU67558, assembly GCF_018069605.1. Classification (NCBI taxonomy): domain Bacteria; kingdom Pseudomonadati; phylum Pseudomonadota; class Alphaproteobacteria; order Hyphomicrobiales; family Methylobacteriaceae; genus Microvirga; species Microvirga sp. HBU67558. The sequence goes on from NZ_JAGPUP010000481.1 coordinate 1,568, forward strand.
GCTTGGCAACCATGGAACCGCGCCTTGCGGGGCAAATCGACTGTGATCGTTCCGACGTCGTCGGCGGCACAGGACGTCTGCTGATCTCCTCGCCAAGGGATGAGCAAGCGTCACCATCCCACCTCATTCGAGCGCTAGGATCGTGGACATGCCCAGCCTCGACCTGATGACCGAGCGGGAGCTGCTCGCGCACCTCCATCAGCTTGCCGTTGAATGTGACGGGCTCGACCACCGCATCGCGCTCGCGGCCCACCGGCAGCGGTTCGCCCAAACGTCTCGGGATGCCGAACAGGCCGCAGGAGACGAGCAGACCCTCCTGACCGAGCTGAGCCGGCTCATGGATCGGATGCGGGCGACCGAGGGCCACCTGCGGCGGGTGAGGGGCCAGCTTCGTCCCCTCCAGCCCCACGACACACTTGTCGGCTGACCCATCAGGGCCAGCCGCTTCCGGTTCATCCTGACGCGGCACCCAGGTCCACCTGCTCGGCCGGAGGACTAATGATGATCTTTGAGATTGATCCGCTCATCGCTTCGGGCGTGGTGCTGGCAACGGCCACGACCGATGCGGCTTACGTCTTCTTCAACGCGGCCGTGGTGGCCCGGCACCGGATCCGGGCGGCGAATTGGAGCGCCATCTGGTACCTGCTCTCTGCCTTTGCGGTGATCAGCTACACGGAGCAGGCAGTCTACGTTGCCTTCGCAGCCCTCGGCTCCTGGATCGGTGCCTTCGCCTCGGTTACCTGGCTGGCGCGGATCCCGCCGATGAAAGCCTGATGGGATGAGCCATCCGGGAGGCAAACCGCTATCCCCAGGTGTGAGCTATGGCTGATATCCTGGAGAGCATAAGGAATTGTGGGGCTCTCAGTCATGGGTTTGTTTCAAGAGCCACCCTTGCAACACGTTGACGCTGGCATCGAATGGGACTGCACTCCAGCGCTTCATACCTGCCCCACGAAACCTTATGCTCTCCTGAGAGGAGACTCGACCGCAGAGACCTCGCGCCCTCTGTCGGTATAAGAGCAAGGGCAGGAGACTTTCGATGGCCCTGACGGGCGTTTACGGCGGGAGGGCAGGGCAGGGCAAAGGTGAAGAGCGGACCTTGTCAAGGCCGCGCTTAACGGCCGAGGTTGACCGACGCAGACCTTCCCAGACCTTGGTTCTGTCCTGCGACTGCAGACACGTGGACCCTTTTGCGTGCAATGATCATCAGCGACGCACCGGCTTGTCAGTCATCCCGGATGATGCTGGCCCTTGCAATACGAGAGCCACCTCGGGGGCACGGGCTGTCGCCGAAGTCTAGCCCGTTGTAGACGCAACGCCCCGTTGTTCGGACGCCGTGGAGCCGCTGCCTGCGCTATGCCACGGCTGCTTTTCCCGTCCCAAAACCGAAAGCTACTCAGAAGTTTAGGCCGAGCAAGAGACGGGGTCTGGGTTCCAGGCCGAATTACAATGAGCGTCATCAGGCCTAGTCCAAGTCGCTGCAACGGAACCAGCCGGAGAGGATCGAAAAACCACTTGCGAGAGCTCTCGTCTCCAAAAGGATTAGCCCTTAGGAGGGCGTTCGCTATCGGGAACTGCCCTGGTTCAGAAAGGTTAATGCCTCGTTGAGTGTGATCTTAGGACAGCTCTCCTACACAGTTACGTCTCGTCCGAGCTCAATGGGCGAGCCGGAGCGGACGTTCACGCCTGTGTTGGACCAGAAACTATCGCAAGGGGCCAAAATCTATGGACCAAAACGTCGTCTACAAGGCGCAAATCCTTCCGCTTGCCCGTAATCCCCTCCACCATGTGACCACCTATCTTCTCTGCCGGAACAACCTTCTGCGCACCGGCATTGCCCAGCTTCTAGCAGGATCCAAGTTCAGTCTCGCAGGCGATCCGTCTGCTGGTGTGCCAGACCTGTCAGACACGAACGCCAATCCTCCCACGCTCATCCTGATCTGTGAGAGCCTCTCGGCGGAGGGTTATGGGGAACTCATCCGTGAGCTGAAGGAGCGTTGCCCGGGCGCTCGACTGGTGCTCCTGGCAGACCACCTGGAGCCGCAGGCAATCGGGCACTTGATTGAGGCCGGTCTGAACGGCTTGTGTTCAACGGGCATGTCGCAGGACGCCATGCTCAAGGCATTGGAGCTGGTGATGCTGGGAGAAACCTTCCTGCCGGCGTCAGTTGGCTTTGCCCTGCTCAGCCAAGTTGCAGCTCAGAAACCAAAGCTGATGGTGATCAGCGGCAATCCCGCCTTGGAGGCAAGCAGATTCTCTGACCGGGAGACCCAGATCCTGCGGCTGCTCACAACGGGTGCCTCAAACAAGCTGATCGCACGCGAGCTTGGCCTGGCTGAGGCGACGGTGAAGGTTCACATCAAGGCCATCCTGCGGAAAGCCAAGGCCGAGAACCGCACCCAGGCAGCCATGTGGGCCACGCAGTTCCTCCATCCAGAAACAAGCCAAGAGGATAGGCACCTCGCAACCTAAGGATGCCTGCAGCATCTGCAGCGGAAAACGAGGCGGTCATGCCGCCTTGTTTCCTTAGAACGTGCAGCGGTTGCGTGGAAGCGGCAGAGCTGATTCCATAGGGTTGGTTGTGGTCGGCGGGGAGGCGGCCCGTGGGGAAATGTTGCCGTCGGTCCTTCCTCGTCATTACCTTGGCAGTGGAGGCGTCCTGCGGATGCTTCAAGCTTTGAACCATAAAGCAAAGCCGCAGCCAAAACAGGAACGCCCCGGCTGAGGGCTGTCTGAAACCTCAACCAAGGCGTCGTGCGGCTTTTGAGGAAACCCGCGGACCAGAAGTTAGGTCAGAGCGGGGAGGTGTCAACGCCACTAAGCGTCCGGGTCCTGTGTGACCGACATCCGCAGAACCATCTGCTGGTCTGGGTTTCTAAGTGGAGTAACAAGGGGCGCTTTGCCAAGCGTGAACAGCGCCACAAGCGTGAGGAATATGTGAAGTTTGGAGAAGGGCACGAAAGCACCTGGGTACGCAAAAAACAGGAGCGGGTTTTGGCCCTAAGATCCTGAATCAAACCTTTCTGGCACAACGAAAAAATAGGCCTCTTTCACCGGAACTTTCACGCCGTTTGCGCACTGCCCAGAGCAGCGGCCGAACGCCCGGATTCTTATCCACATCCGCCCACAGACGGGGTGTTTCATGCCTCATCACTTGGGGCCCGCAAGAGATCCATTCCTCCTCCGCGGCCGGTACGTTCGCTTGGGCTTGGCATCCTTGCCCAGCAGGCGGCGAGATCCTGCAGCGCTGCCGTCCAGTGAGAGGATAGCCAGCCGGGCGAGCATGACCCCACGGTTCACAGCAGCTTCTCGAGCAAGAACGTCCACCACCATCATGTGCCGTGCCGGCATAGGTATCGTCACGCGGCGCATACCGCCGCGGCCGGCCAGCTTGATCTCTCTCTGACGGACCAGGCGGATGATCCGGCACACGTTCTGGCCGAGGCGCTCTCCGATCTCCTCAGAGGAAAAACCGTCAGCCCCCAGCTCGGGGATCTGCGCTATCAGTTTCGCCCGCTCGGCCGCCGGGGCAGGCCTCATGAGCTGTTCCACCCAATTCATTGAGCCATCCACTACTGTCTCCCTGTTATTGAACCTGCTTGGGTGCAGTTGAAATACCAGCGGTCGTGGATAGGATCGTATGGCCCAGCCAGCCTCGGGCACAGTTCAAGATCATCCAAGCCGTCTCTATAACTCGCTGTGTCATTGAGCCGGCCCTCATTGTCTTGAAAGGGTCATGGATGGCTCCAGCTTCATCAGCATGAAGCACGTGGACATGCGCAAGCTGCCGGCGGCAAGTCATTGGGCTCCGGGAGCGCGGGCTGACCTACCGGGCGATTGCGGCCCAGGTTGGGCTGTCGCCAACCGGGGTCTTGGACATCTGCCAGCAGTTTGCGGCCGAGGGCGCGCCGGGGCTGGTGAGCAAGCCACGCGGGCGCAAGCCGGATGAGCAACGGCATGACTGCTCCGGTTGCTTCCGGCTGGAGCATTTGCCGGGTGGGACTTGCACCCACGGGAAAGCGCCGCCTTGTCACGGCGCACACCCTGATCGGACGTTGAACGGCTCCTCCCTTGCCCGAGAAACAAAAAGGCCGCCTCTGGGAGACGACCTTCTCATAATCCGAGCGCATCCAGCGTCACGGCACGATCCTGCCTACAAAGGCCCAATGGTCTCCTTGCGGATCCTTAAAGCCGTCGCGCTCTCCGCCTAGCGAACGATGCCTCGCCGCCCGTGACCCAGAAGAAGCCGATAGGCTAGCCGGGCCGCAACGCGCGCCGTCTGGTCGTCCCGGTCGAGGACCGGGTTCAATTCGGCAATGTCGGCGAGCGCGAGCTTGCCGGAGGATATGACGTCGTCGATTAGGTCCTCGATGATCTCAAGCGCCACGCCTCTCGCCGCTGGAGCCGATACTCCAGGGGCAACTGCCGCGGGCAGCACATCAAGATCGATCGACAGGTAGACTTTGTCCGCTGCGATCAATCTCTGCGCCAGCCCTGCACGAAGGTCTGGGCTTTCGCTTTGCCGCATCTCTTCGTCGAGCCGGTACTCGACACCAAGCTGGCGGGCCCGATCAAATAGCGCCGTGGTGTTGGAAAGCTCGCTGATGCCGAAACAGAGATAATTGAACGCGGTGCCATGCGCCGAGCAGAACTCGGCGATCTGGCGGAACGGTGTGCCCGAGTTAGGAACGGGCGCGAGACGCAGGTCGAGATGCGCATCGAGATTGATCACAAGGATCCTTGTCGTGGCAAGCCGGTCGCTCAGATGTTTCGCCAGGCCGAGAAAGCTGCCATAGGCGACCTCGTGCCCACCGCCGAGAACAACGGGGCGCATATCGCGGTCGAGCAGCGTGGCAACAGCGTCGGCGAGACGCTCCTGTGCACTTGAAAGGTCTCCATCCGTGCAAGCGACATCTCCTGCCTCAAAGATCTCGACGGGATGATGCACCGGCAGCCGTTCCAGCATGCGACGGATGGCGGCAGGCCCTTGGGCCGCTCCGACACGGCCGAAGTTGCGGCGCACGCCTTCGTCGCTAGCAAAGCCGATGAGAGCGGATCCACCCCGGACGTCGGAAGTGAGCGGGCGTATGACATCCTCGACGCGGAAGACCGACCCGACCTCGCCCTGGTCACTCGGCAGACCCACTCGGGCCGCCGCAGATTCTTTGAATGTCATGAGATATCAGTTCCGCGTGATGACAGCCTGCAGGAACGAACCCGTGCGCGGGTTCTGCGGGGAGCTGAAAACCTGCTCGGGCGGACCGGCCTCGATGATTTGCCCGGCATCCATGACCATGACCACGTCGGCGACCTCGCGGGCGAAGCCCATCTCGTGTGTCACCACGATCATCGTCATGCCCTCCCGCGCGAGCGCCTTCATCACCTGCAGGACCTCGCCCACGAGTTCGGGATCCAGAGCCGAGGTCGGCTCGTCGAACAGCATGACACGCGGCTGCATGGCGAGTGCACGGGCGATCGCCACCCGTTGCTTCTGGCCGCCTGAGAGCGTTGACGGATAGGCGGCTGCCTTTTGGGCAAGACCGACCTTGGCGAGAAGTTCATGCGCCTGCGCGTCGGCCTGGGCCTTCGAAATTTTGCGCAGCTGACGAGGTCCGACAGTGACATTCTCCAGGACCGTCAAGTGCGGAAACAGATTGAAGGACTGGAATACCATTCCGACCTGCATGCGCAGGGCATTGAGCTCGCGATCGGGGATGAGCTGGCCGTTCTTGACCAGATCCGTTCCGCAGATCGTAATCGACCCTTCCTCGGGCACCTCGAGCGCATTGCAGCAGCGCAGGAGTGTACTCTTGCCCGAGCCGGATGGACCGATGATGACGACGACCTGCGACGGCTGAACTGACAGGGCGACATCATTCAGGACTCGGTGTGAGCCGAAGCTCTTTCCGATGCCGCGCACCGCCACGATAGGATTTGCGGTAGTGCTCATTGCACGACTCCCCCGGCGCGAAGGCGCGTTTCCATATGGCGCAGCAGAAGGCCAGTCAGGCTGGTGAGGATCAGGTAGACGAAAGCGATGGCCAAATAGACCTCGAGGGAGCGGTATGAGACCGAAATGATCTTCTGCCCCTCGTGCATGAGGTCAGCGATGGTCAAAAGCGAGACGAGCGCGGAGTTTTTGATGAGCGCGATGAACTCGTTGCCGAGCGGCGGGATCATGCGAACCACCGCCTGCGGTAGGATAATGATGCGCATCGCTTCGCGGTAGGACATGCCGAGAGAGCGCGCGGCCTCCATCTGGCCGCGGTCGATCGACTGGATGGCACCGCGGACGATCTCCGACACATAGGCGCCCGAATAGATGCCGAGGCCCAGCACACCGCAGACGAAGGCGGGCAACAGGATGTTGAACTGCGGCAGGCCGAAGAACAGCAGGAACAGCTGTACCAGAAGTGGCGTGCCCCGGATGAAGGTGACGTAGCCTGTCGCAAGGCCATAGACCAGCCTCTTGCTCGGATCGAGCCGCGCGATGCCGATGAGAAGGCCGAGTACGCAGCCGAGCAGGAGCGACGCAGCCGTTATCTCAATGGTGACGACGGCGCCGTGAACCAGCTGGGGCCAGCCCTGCCAGACGGGAGTGAAATCTAAAGTCATCCGGGACACACTCGCTAGTGATTAGGGGATCAATTGCCGGCCTCGAACCATTTCTGGACGAGCTTGTCATAACTGCCGTCGGCCTTGACCTTGGCGAGAGCGCCGTTCAGCTCCTTCGTCAGTTCGGGCAGGTCCTTGCGGACGGCCATGCCGTACTCCTCGACCGTGAGCTGCTTGTCGATCACCTTCACGCCCGGACGGCTCTGCGCGAAGAGCTTCGCGGCGGGCTTGCCGGTCACGGCGGCATCGACGCGACCGATCTCGACGAGGCTGAACATCTCCTGGTTCTTCTCGACTTCGACGCGCTCCACCTTCGGGAACCTCTCCTGCAGGTAGGCGACTGACTTGGTGCCGACCTGGACCGACACCTTCTTGCCCTCGAGATCCTCGGGCCCCTTGATCGTGGTGTTGTCCTTCTTAACGAGCATCACGAGACCGCCCGGATAGTAAGAGTCTGTGAAGTCGACGACTTTTTTCCGTTCATCGGTGATGTAAATGGCCGACACAGCCATGTCGAAGCGCTTGGCGAGCATGCCGGGAATAAGGCCCTTGAAGTCGATAGAGGTCCATTCGACCTTCTTGCCCATCTTCTCGGCCAGGGCCTCAACGAGTTCGATGTCGAAGCCCGTCAGCTTGCCGTCCTTTTGGAACTCGAACGGCATAAAGGTCGCATCGGTCGCGACGCGCAGCGTGTCAGGTGTCTGAGCCTGCGCGACGCTCACACAGGCCAGTGCTCCGACTAGGCCGAGAGCGAGCTTACGAAGTAACGTCATGTGGTACCCCTCTGTTGTTGACGTTTAGACTTGGTGGAGACACAGCGAGATGGCTTTCGCCGCCTCGATGGTTTGTTGCACGAGTTCATCGCGCCGATTGGCGACGCGCGTGCTCGGGATCATGAGGCTGATGCTGCCTTCGAGGCGTTCGCCCGGCGAAAAAATCGGCGCGCTTGCGCCCCAGACGCCGGGATCGACCTCGCCTTCACTCTCCGCATAGCCGTTCGCGCGGATCGCCTTCAACTCGCGGAGGAGGGCCGAGCGTTCGTCAGGGTTCCCGCCGAGAAGCCGGTCGCAGACTTCGTCCTGCACTGATTGAGGCAAGAAGGCCAGCAAAGCCTTCGCCGAAGCGCCGCGGCTTAGGGGCTGCGAGCGTCCTTTGCTGTACGAACACCGCAGGGACAGCGGACTCTCGATCATCTCGACGCAATAGACGTCTGTGCCCAGCGCCTTCATCAGGCCGACGCTCTCCTGCGTGCGCAGGGACAGGCGCTGCATCTCGGGCAATGCCAAGGCCAGAACATGCGAAGTCCGATCAAAATTCTGCGCGATCCGCATGCAGACCGGGCCCGGGCCGTATCCAATATCGCGCCCGAGGTCGACGATGAAGCCGCTCTCTTTGAGAGAGGTGAGATGCCGGTAGGCACTCGACAGCGGAATGCCGGCAAGTTCACTAACCCGCTTTGCGGACAAAGGCTCCTTCGCGGTCGCAACCGTTGCTAGCACATCCAAAACCCGTTCCGCACCCGACATCCGGTTCCTCAAATTCTCACTAAACGGGATTACTATTATCAAATCTTGAGAAAAACAAGCCTGTCAGTTCGTAGTATGGCGGCAACTCAGCAGTTACCTGGATCGCCTACAGGTTTTAATAGGGACGTCGCAATGCCAACGATATCCCTCTTCAACGAAGACCGTGCGGCATCGCGGTAGGCCGCCGTTGTGATCGCTCATGATCGAGGAGTGGGAACACATCGAAATGTCGCTTGTTGGCACCTCTCGGAAGTAGACCCAAAGTCTGCTCTCGCGAGGAACACCGGAGGTTCCTGGAGGTCAGGGGATCGGCAGTGCGTGACCCAATGCAGGCATTCCGGATTTGCGCTGCTAGGGGAACTCGACACTCATGATGTTGAAACTTCGCGCCTTGGAAGAAAGCTGGGCGCTAATCAACTCGCGTGGAAATCTCATCTGCTAGGCACTTACGCACGTGACAGTGTTAGCGCTTCCTCAAAATCAGCCGTCCTCAGGCTCTCATCTGAGAGTCCCCGCTCGATGGCCTTAGCGATGGCCAATTCCGCATCAGGATGACCCAGATGCTCGAGCATCATAGCCCCTGCCCAAATTTGTCCGACCGAGCTGGCGACCCCTCTGCCGGCGATGTCCGACGCAGAGCCATGGGCTGGCTCAGCTCCAAACCAATGTTGAACCAACTACTTAGATCAAGCAGTAAAATTGCTCACCAGCCTCTAATAGCTTGCATTGAGCAATGGGATTGCTCGCAGTCCCACAGCTAGATGTTTGATCCCGGGGTTTGATGGTGCGATATTATCCTCAGGATGGAGGGACGCGCTATGGGCCAAGTTCTCCATGGGAGCGCCACGACGACAGAGGCGATCCGTCGAGCAATACAAAATAGTCAAGCGAGCTTGAGGGCCCTGGCCGAGCGCCATGGCATCAACCCCAAGACCGTCGCCAAATAAAGGAAGCGGGACACCACCGCAGATCGCCCGACGGGGCCGAGAGCACCGCATTCCACGGTGCTCTCGGTCCAGGAAGAGGCGATCGTCGTCGCCTTCCGCCGGCATACCCTGCTGCCGCTGGATGACTGTCTCTACGCCCTGCAAGCCACAATCCCGCACCTGACGCGCTCATCGCTCCATCGTTGCCTGCAGCGGCATGGCATCAGCCGCCTGCCCGAGGTGACCGGCGACAAGCCCGCCAAGAAGAGGTTCAAGGCCTACCCCATCGGCTATTTCCATATCGACATCGCTGAAGTGCGCACTGAGGAGGGAAGGCTCTATCTGCTGGTCGCGATTGATCGCACCAGCAAGTTTGCCTTCGTGGAGCTGCACGAGAAGGTGACGACCGGGATCGCCGGCGACTTCCTGCGCGCGCTGATCACGGCCGTGCCGTACAAGGTGCACACGGTGCTGACCGACCATGGCATTCACTTCACCACGCCCAGTAACACGGCTTCTGCAGTCCCGCTGATTAAGAAAGCGATGAAACGCGGCGAGCTCTTCCGGGCCCATGCGTTTGAGTATGCGTGTGCCCAGAACGATGTGGACCATCGCCTGACCAAGCCGAGACATCCCTGGACCAATGGGCAGGTTGAGCGGATGAACCGCACCCTCAAAGACGCGACGGTCAAGCGCTATTACTACGACAGCCATGACCAACTCCGGCAGCATCTGGCTGACTTCGTGAACGCCTACAACTTCGCTCGAAGGCTCAAGACTCTGAAGGGCCTCACACCCTACGAGTTCATCTGCAAAACCTGGCTCAAGGAACCCAAACGCTTCAAACTTGATCCGGTCCATCAAATGCCGGGACTGAACATCTAATATTCGACTAAAGAGCGACGCCAATGTAGAGGCGGATCGCGCTAGATTACTTCGACCGAAGTATAGCCTACAGTCTTGTAGAGCTATATTGTGACCGTAACCATGTGCCAGTAGTGGCTGAGAGATACTGACATGAACAGTCGAGATAATAGTCATGAATCCCTCGAAGACCGGGCACGGCTATTTTCTCGGTGGGCCTATAATGTAAATGTGGCCTGGTTCGACATAGCCCCGCATGCCTGTGCGGACATGAACAGGGGACATCCTCAAGCGGATGAGAAACTTCGACTGATATTTTCGCTTTTGGCAGTGATCGGTATTTGCTTCACCTATCTCCTTGCCAACGAGTAGATCCGAGCCCACGAATTTCGGCATTGTTGCAGTAGCTTGGATATGACACTGTGAACGCAGGCGAACAGGTGGTTCTGGCTGTAATACCGGACAACTGCTCAACGAAACGGACCCCACCTGTCGGTCCTAGCTGCGACAGAATGCAGTGGTCCCGACGGACCATCCGCATGACGTCAAAGTCCATAGGGGTCACAGAAGCAGTTTTCATCCTCGGAAGCCGGGTTTCGGCCGGATCGCGCACTTGTGCGCGCCATGATGCTGTTTAGGTATTTTCGATGTCCGATGTACGACCTCTTTCGGCAGCAGCCCTTCGTTCTGCAGGAGCCAGATCAGTTTCGGTTAAGAAGCAAGCTTGTCGGTCGTGAGGGATGTAGGCGGGTGGTCGCTCATCGTGTCTGATGCCTTGCGCGGGAAGCGATAAACCGCTCGGGTCTTCCGGCAGTCTGCCAACATGAAGTCGTTCAGTTGCCCGTGCTTGTCGACCGCGCGGGAGAGATATTTTCAGCGGCCGCCGACGCGCACAGAGGTCTCATCCACGCGCCACGAACCGGATCGATACCCCTTGATGCTGGTGCACCCTCTTCACGATCTCAAGGGGATACTGCTGAACACAGCGAAAGATCGCGCTCTGGTTGGCCTCCACGCCGCGCTCCTGGATCATTTCGGCAAGATCGCGGAAACTGATTCCGTAACCTCGTTCCGAGTTTTTGCGCCGTCCTCTCGACTCTCAATCTGGATGAGCTCTTCAGCGATTACCATGTCGTTGCGCTCGCAGTTGTGCTCGAAGGCATCGGCCTTGCTGAGAGCAGTCGCGCCAGAGCCTCAGCTGAGGCCCCCATCAGCCAGGATCGTGCGACCGGTGATCCAGCCTGAATCTGGAGCGGCTAGGAAGGCGACGATGCCCGAGATATCGTCTGGTAGTCCGATTCGTCCCAGAGGGGTTGTGGAGCGGATAGCCTCACCCCGCTCCTGAATGATCGCTGCGGTCATATCGGTTTCGATGACGCCGGGCGCCACCGCGTTAATTGTGATACCTTTTGGTCCGAGCTCTTTGCTGAAGGCATGGACCAAGGCCGATACCGCCGCTTTTGATGCAGCGTAGACCGAACTGGTCGGGATCGGGCTGGTAGCAAGACGTGACGAGAAGTGCACGATGCGACCCCCCGGCGAAGTCATGAAGGGAACGACCGCCTGCGTCAGCAGAACCGTCCCAACCACATTGGCGTCCATGATCTCCCGAACGAAAGCCGCATCCATCGAGCCAAGCGGTCGGTAAGGAGCGATGCCCGCACTGTTGACCAGAATATCAATGCCGCCGAATTGAGTGGAGACGGCCCGTAAGAGGCTATCTATCGCAGAGCTCTGTGCAACGTCAGCTTCGAACGCGGCAGCTTTTCCTCCAGCTTTCGTAATTTCGGCTACGACGTCATCCGCCGCGTCCCGACGAGTTTTGTAAGTTACGGCAACCTGCGCTCCCATGGAGGCAAGCCTCCGAGCAACAGCAGCGCCGATGCCGCGTGATCCACCCACCACCAGCGCGGCCTTCGAGCTTAGAGAAGACGATGCATTCATGAACGAGGTTCCTGTCGAAAACGATGAACTCGACCTCTCGTGGGATCATATTCGATCGAGCAACATTCTAAGCGCCGCAAGCGTAAAGCCGAAAGTTAAGTCTCACCGCTCAAGCACCGATAGACAGCTCAGAGGGCTCTGTTGCATCAATCTTGGCAGTTTAGAAAAGGCGACGATCTGAGCGCTGCCTGATCTCCGGCTCTATCTCTGCGTCCCCCAAGCTCCGGATCCAACAGCGGCCGAAAAATTGACCTTTTCGTGACTCACTGGAATGGCCGCGGCCTTGAGGACCGTGGCTTCCCAGTTGTCAAGATAGGCCTGACGCTCGCCATCGCTGACACGCGGAGCCGCATAAGCGACGAACGGCGGCAGAACCTCGAAGCCCATATATTGCAGCAGCAATCGTTCGACCGGGTAGAGGACGGTTCCGATCTCGCCGTACACGCCCTCTTTCGTGAAACGTTGCGGTGTGCCCCCAGTGGTCACCGAGAACAAGGCCCGACGGCCTTTGAAGAGGCCAGTATCGAAGCGGGTGCCATCTACGTAGGCGAAGCCGTAGGCGAGTACCCGGTCGATCCACCCTTTCAGAATGGCGGGTGTGCCGCCCCACCATAGAGGAAACTGCAGCACCAGCAGGTCGGCCATGCTCACGCGCTCCTGTTCACGCCGGATCTCCGGCGCGAAAGTGCCATTGCGTGCCGCGTGCTCCTGTTCGGACTGATAATGAAACCGCTCTGGATTGACCACGGACGTGAAGTCGTGCCGACCGGCCACGGGATCAAAGCGTTCAGCATAAAGATCCGACACTTCTACCGTGTGGCCCGCGCGAATGAGCGCCTCAACGGCTCTGTCCTTCAAGGCTCCCGTGAAGGAGGCGGGCTCGGGATGGGCATAGACGATCAGAGCATGCATGGCATCGGGCTTTCTGCAGCGCCAGGGTGCTGCGAGTGAGGGCGGCCGGTATCCTAAAAGGCAACGCGGTCGCCACCCTTCAATTCGAGAATGTCGCGCACCTCATCGGGTGTCGCGATCTCGAGGCCCAAGCCCTCAATGATGGTACGGGCCATACGAACCTGCTGAGCATTGGATTCTGCGAGTTGGCCTGGTCCAGCCCAGAGGGAATCCTCCAGTCCCACGCGAACATTGCCGCCTATGGTGGCGGCCATGGTGATGAGCGGCATCTGGTTGCGTCCGGCAGCCAGGACTGACCAACGATAGGCATCTCCGAACAATCGGTCCGCCGTGCGCTTCATGTGCATCACATCCTCAGGATGGGCGCCGATGCCCCCGAGGATGCCGAAGACGCTTTGCACGAAGAAGGGCGGCTTCACCAATCCCCGGTCCACAAAGTGCGCGAGGGTATAGAGATGACCAATATCATAGCATTCCACCTCGAAGCGCGTGCCGTTATCGGAACCAGTAGTCAGGATATGTTCGATATCGAGAAAGGTATTTTTGAAGATCCGGTCCTTGGAGTCTTCGAGGTAGGGGCGCTCCCAATCATGCTTGAACTCCTTGAAGCGGTTTAGCATCGGGTAGAGGCCGAAATTCATGGAGCCCATATTGAGGGAGGCAACCTCCGGCTTGAACGTGGCAGCCGGACGAAGCCGCTCCTCCACGCTCATAGTCGGCGCGCCGCCCGTGGTAATGTTAATGACACAGTTCGAGCGCTGCTTGATGACCTTCAGAAAAGGCTCGAATCCTTCCGGGGACTGATCCGGCTTTCCGGTCATCGGATCTCGAGCATGGAGATGAACGATGGCTGCGCCAGCCTCGGCTGCGCCGATGGCCGCTTCCGCAATCTCCTCCGCCGTCACCGGAAGGTGCGGCGACATGGATGGGGTATGGATGGAGCCGGTGACGGCACAGGTGATGATAACCTTGCGGGGCTTTGCCATGAGATAGGTGTCTTTCTTCCCGAGCAAATGCCGACTGGCCGCTTTTATCATCTTGGCAGAGGTAGCAGTTGCCTTCGCTGAGCAAGGGTGTGCTGCGACCCTCAGCGACTGACGGATGCGGGAAGGCTGGCTTCAAGGCCCAGCGTGCGTGCCGCGTTGAGTGACACCATCTTGCGGATGTCGCCGTCGGAATATCCAAGTTCCATGCAAAGCTTGATTCCCCGGCGAATGCCCTCAATGGGATGGATGTTGCCGATCTGGCCGAGATCGGAGCACAGAATCGTGCTGTCGACGCCCGCCGCATCGATATGCTTCTTCAGATCTTCCGGCGCGCTTGTCTGGAACTTGTTGCCTTCCAAGAACATGCAGAGAGAGTGCTCGACGGCAGCACCCATAGCGGCAATGCCGCGCACATCCTCGAGTGACGCGCCGACGATATCCTCGGGATGGGTGAAGATCATGCGCTTTACGCCCCGCTTCTTCGCTTCCTCGAAGATGATCCAGGTTTCTCTGGCATGGACATGGCCGCTTGCGAGTGCGAGGTCGGTCTTGGCAATCACATCGAGGATTTCCTTCACGTCGTCGCGCACGGCTTTGTTCGCGTCCAACACGGGAATGGCGCGTGCCGGACGGATTTTCTGTGTCGATGCCGGGTGCACCCAGCCTGAGGTCTTTTCCCACTCGAAGTGGTTTTCCGCCGCAAGCGTCGGCAGCCAGACGATCTTGCCGCCCATGGCGGCCGTGTGCTCGACGGCATAGGCATTGAGGCCGCCCACCACGTTGTTGAGCGCGATGCCGGAATAGACCTTGGTGGTGAGTTCCGGATAATGTTTGCTGATCAGCGCTGCCGTCATTACGCCGGAATAGTCGTGATCCTTCGTGACGATCGCGGCAAAGCCCGCAGCCGAAGCATCGCGCGCGAGTTCGAGATGATCGACGCTGCGGGCGGCGATGGAAGGCCCGCTATGAACGTGCGGGTCAATGGCTCCAACGAGCAGGTCGTCGATCCTTTGTTCAACCGTCTTCTGAGCTGTTGCCGAATCCATGATGAAAATCCTCTACTTATTATGGACTGCTTCGGTTCAAGCCTTGGTGGCGGCGAACTCGGCCAGAACTTGGCTGGCAGCCTGGCGCATCAAGCCTTGATCAGATGAGATGATGAAGCTCGTGGCTCCATATTCCGCGAACGTGGCGGCTTCCGCCGCATTGGCCGCCATCATGCAGATGGGCTTTCCCGCCTTCCTGCCGGCAGCGCAGATGCGCCTGACTACATCGAGAATCTCGAGGGAATCCATCGCTGGTGCGCCGAGGGCTACCGTCAGATCCCCGCGCCCGATGAAGAGCCCGTGAATCCCATCGACAGAAGCGATCGCCTCGATGTCGTCGAGGGCTTCCGGATCCTCGATCATGGCGATCACCGTTACCTCGGCATCGGCCGCGTCCACATGCTGCCAGATGCCCCTGCCGCCGTAGCGGCCGGCACGGGGTGAATTGGAGAAGCCCCGTTTGCCCCCGCGATACCGGCATGCGGCTGCGATCTCCTGGGCCTTCTGGACCGACGACACGTGGGGAACAAGCACACCGGCGGCCCCATCATCGAGAACGGAAAGAAGACGCGAGGGGGTAGGTTCCGCGACCCGGACGATTCCAGCCGTGCCGCTGGCGCGAGCGGCAAGGAGCAGCATGTCGATGGTGACACGATCGAACGGTGCGTGCTCCTCGTCGATGACCACAAAGTCAAAACCGAGATCGCCGAGGATTTCGGTGGTGTGAGTGGTCGGGGTTTTCACGAAGGTGCCGATGAGGCGTTCGCCCGACGAGAGACGCCGCCGGAAGGCAGCGGCGGCAGGGCGATCCTGTGGCGTTGACATGGGGGCGGCGTCTCCCTATGGTGTTTCGTTAGGCAGAACGTGGTTTCGATAAACGTTCGCACCGTTGGGCTTGTCAGTCAAGCGTCGGCCGATCTGTTGAGCCTGCCGCCTTTCGTGACAGCGTGGGCGGATCACGTAGAACTTCTTGGGAATAAGACGATGCCACGAATTGTGGGTGAGGCGGGCGACGGGGTTCAAGCCGTCGTCCTGACATTGCGGATCCTGGAGCGGTTGGCGGAGGAGGGAAGACCCATGGGCGTCACCGCCCTTGCCCAGGCTCTCGGAACTACGAAGAGCCGGATCTACCGCCATTTGAGGACCCTGACGCAGGAGGGCTATATCCTGCAATCCTCCGATACGGAGCGTTATCAGGTAGGAGCAAGGCTCGCAGCGCTTGGCCGCTTGGCCGGGGACACATTCGACCTCACGAGCGTGGCGGCAAGCACCCTCCGCGAATTGCGGGATACGCTCGGAAATTTCTCGGTCGTATCCCAGGTGGAGCCTGAGGGGGTTCGCGTATTGGCGACCCTACCGGGAAAATCGCCGATTGAGATCGGCGTGAAACGTGGATCCTTGCTTTCATTCCATGGCTCGGCTCAAGGCAAGGTCGCTCTTGCTTTCGGGGACGAGAGCCTGCGCGCATCTGTGTTTCGGTCGCGCCTCGAGCTTCTGACGCCCAAGACCATCGTCAGTCACGCCGTCCTGCGCAAGGAAATCGAGAAGGTGCGGCGGCAGGGGTGGGCGGTCGCGGCCAACGAAGTGGTCATCGGGCTCAACGCCTTGGCGGCTCCCATCTTCAGCGCAGGCGGGGTGCTCATCGGCACTGTCAGCATCGTCGACTCCATTCAGTTCATCGAGGAGGAGCCGACCCGTGAACAGACGGAACGCATCGTCGAGGCGGGACGAAAGATCTCAGCGGCCCTTGGTTTCGTCGAAGGCGATATTCTGCCGGTTGACATGCCCAAGTCGTAACGGCATCGTAGAGAAAATAGAACGTTGTTCTGAACAACGAAACAGAGAGGAAACACCTATGAACCGTCTCGGCCTTTTGACGGCCTCACTCCTGCTCTCGGCCCTGCCATTGACAGCGTCGGCGCAAGATACGTTCAAGATCGGCTCGTCCGTAGGACTGACGGGCTATGCAGCGGTGAATGACCGCGCGTGGCGCGACAGCCTTCTGCTGGCCGCCGAGATGCTCAACGCCAAAGGGGGACTTCTCGGCAAGAAGGTCGAAGTGGTCGTCGAGGACAATCGCTCGGAGCCCCAGGAGGCGGTGGTCGGATATCGCAAGATGATGTCCAACGACGAGGTGCAAGTCTTCGACAGTGGCTGCGTCTCCGCAGGCAATTCCGCGGCAGCGGGCTCCGTGGTCCGGGCCAAGGTCCCCATGGTGCTGTGCTCGATCCTGCCCAACCGACCCGAAGAGCAGAAGTGGGCCTTCAGCGTGCTGCCGCCGCCCCGGTTCGAGGTGGAATCGCGCTATCAGTACCTCAAGGACAAGACCGAAATCCGCAAGGTCGGCATCCTGCACGATCCCACGCCTTACGCTCTTCTTACGAAGGACCTCGGCGTGAAGATGGCGAAAGACTTCGGCCTCGAGGTGGTCGCCGTCGAGACCTACAACACCAACGATGCGGATCTCAGCGTTCAGATCGGCAAGATCAACGGCGCAGGCGCTGGTGCGATCATCAAGATGGGGCAGGGCGGATCGACCGTCACGGTGGCCAAGAACATCAAGCAGCTCGGCCTCGACAAGATGCTTCTGATGGCAAGCCTGGACGACGGTGAGACCTTCACGCAGGCCGGCGAAATTCTGGGTGATCGCTTCATGTTCGTCGCGCCCGGCGTGCAGATTCCGGAATCCATTCCCGAAGGTCCTGCCCGTCAGGCGACGGAAGACTTCCTCAAGATCTGGCGCGAGAAGCACGGCAACCGCGACGCCAACGCCGCGGGCCGTGCCTGGGATTCGATGATGCTCATCGCGAAAGCGGTCGAGACGGCCAAGTCCACGGACGGCACCGCGATCCGCGACGCCTTTGAGAAGATCTCCGGCTTCCAGGGGGCATTCGCGTCGTTCAACTTCTCGCCCGAGCAGCATAACGGCATCACCGAGAATCCCTTCCGCATCGGTGTCGTCCGCGACAAGAAGCTGGCGGCCAGGTGAGCGGTCTCGCCATGGCGCCGGATCGGGCTCTGCTCGATGTGCGTGACATCTCCGCTCACTATGGCCGTGTTCACGCACTCAAACCTACCAATCTTCACGTCAAAGAGGGCGAGCTCGTCACGATCCTCGGGCCCAACGGAGCAGGGAAATCCACCCTGCTCCGGGCTCTCACCAAGCTGACTGCATCCAAGGGACAGGTTCTTTTCAAGGGTCAGGACATCAGCGCCCTGCCTACTCATGCCCTGGCTCGCCTCGGCATCATCATGGTGCAGGAAGGGCGAGGTCTCTTCGGGCAGATGTCCGTCATGGAGAACTTGATCTTGGGCGGCTACACCCTGACCGGATCCGCGCGTGACGCGGAGCAGCGTCTGGATACGGTGTTCGGGCTTTTCCCGCGCCTGCGGGAGAGAACCAATCAGGTGGCGTCCTCCCTTTCCGGCGGCGAGCAGCAGATGCTCGCCATCGGGCGGGCCCTGATGGCCGACCCGAAGCTCCTCATGCTCGACGAGCCATCGCTCGGCCTTGCGCCCCGCGTCGCCGCCGAGATCATCGAAACTCTCGGTGAGCTCAACCGGCGCGGGCTCGGCATTCTGCTTGTCGAGCAGAAAGCGCCTCTCGCGCTCAAACTGGCTAAGCGCGTCTACGTGATCTCGCTCGGTGAGATCGTTGCGGAACTTCCAGCTCACGAGATTCAATCGCACCATGACCTCGCCCGCTATTACCTCCACTGAGCAAGCGCCTCCGCGCATTCGCGGCAGCTTCGGCCTGGCGATGCCCGTCATCGTCGCGGTCGCTGCTATCCTCATCGCATTCGGGTTCAGCGGCTATCTCGTCACGGTTTTCGGCTTCGCGGCCATTTACGGGATCTTCGTGACCGGCCTGAACTTCTTCATGGGCTATACGGGCCAGGCATCCTTCGGTCAGAACGCCTTCGCGGCCTTGGGCGGATACTCCTCCGCCATTCTCACGGCAACGTATGGTTTCGAACCCATCGTCGCTCTCTTCCTGGCGATGATCCTATCCGGCGTCGTGGCGCTGGTGGTGGGCTATCCCACCCTGCGCCTGCGCGGGCATTATCTCGCCATGGCGACCTTCGCCCTCGGCCTGATCGTGTACGAAATCGCCGTGGAATGGACGAGCCTGACGCAGGGCTACATGGGCTATTCGGGCATTCCGCCCATCGGCATCTTCGGTTATGAGCTCACGACCGAGAAGACGCAGCTCATTGCTCTCGCGGCTATTCTGCTCCTGGGCGTGTGGATCTCCAGCCGCCTGCGTCATTCCCGTTTCGGCCGGGCTCTGAGGGCCATCGCGGGCAGCGAGCAGGCGGCAAGCGCTCTCGGGATCAAGGTATCGCGCTACAAGCTCGCGGCCTTCGTGGTCGCGGCTCTTTATGCTTCGGTGGCGGGATCGCTGTTCGCCCATTTCGTGGGCTTCATCAGCCCTGAGGTGTTCGGCACGAACATGGTCGTGTTGAGCTTTACGATGCTTTATCTCGGCGGCATCGGAAGCGCCTGGGGGCCGGTGATCGGCGCCGTGATCGTTTCTCTGCTCCCCGAGGCCCTGCGCGGCCTGAAAGAGCTTCAGGACGTCTTCTACTGCGCCATCCTGATCGCCATCCTCATCTTTCTGCCCAAAGGCCTGACAGGCTTGGCCGCTCTCGTGCAAGATCGTACGGGATGGGGGAGGAAGTAGGCATGTCTCTTCTTTCCATCCGCAATGTCACTAAGCG
Organism: Microvirga sp. HBU67558; assembly: GCF_018069605.1. Taxonomy (NCBI): domain Bacteria; kingdom Pseudomonadati; phylum Pseudomonadota; class Alphaproteobacteria; order Hyphomicrobiales; family Methylobacteriaceae; genus Microvirga; species Microvirga sp. HBU67558. The sequence continues at coordinate 21,108 of NZ_JAGPUP010000481.1, forward strand.
CTTCGGCGGTCTGGTCGCCAACGACTCGATCAGCATCGAGGTCCCGGAAGGCACGCTGTTCGCAGTGATCGGTCCGAACGGCGCCGGAAAGACCACGCTGTTCAACATGGTTTCCGGTACCTTCTCACCGACCTCCGGCTCCATCCACTTCGACGGGCAGCAGATCAGCAGCCTCCCTCAGGATGAAGTGGCGGGACGCGGTCTCATCCGAACCTATCAGCTCGTGCAGCTCTTCAAGGATCTCACGGTCGCCGAGAACGTGCAGGTCGGTTTCCACCGGGTGACCAAGGGCGGCATCGGTTCAGCCTTGTTTCATCCGAGGTGGATGCGCGAGCAGGAGCGCGAGATCGCGCAGGAAACGCGCAACATCCTCGCCTTCGTGGGCCTGGGCGACCGGCATGACGTTCCTGCCGATCAGCTGCCTTACGGCCAGCAGCGGCTTCTCGAAGTCGCCCGGGCGTTGGCCGCCAAGCCGCGCCTGATGCTCCTCGACGAGCCGGCCGCAGGTCTCAACGTTCAAGAGACCGAAGCGCTCGCCGAAGTGATCCGCGCTGTGCATGCCCGTGGCATTACGGTCGTGCTGATCGAGCACGATATGGGCCTCATCATGAAAGTCGCCCAGCGCATAGTCGTTCTCGACTTCGGCCGGAAGATCGCCGAAGGCACTCCGGACGAGATCCGGTCCCACCCCGATGTGATCGCCGCCTATCTTGGTGGAACGGAGTACGCCAATGTCTGATGCCACCCAAATCATTCAAAGTCTCGTCAACGGCGTCGGCGTCGGCCTGATCTACGGCCTCATCGGCATCGGCTTTTGCGTCATCTACAACGCCAGCGGCATCGTGAACTTCGCCCAGGGCGTTTTCGTGATGCTGGGCGGCATGATCTGCCACGCCCTGCTGACACGCCTCGGCCTGCCGATCTACCTGGCCGCATTGCTGGCGATCCCGATCACGGCCGGCATCGGCATTCTGATTGAGATCCTCGTCGTGCGTCCCATGTGGAACCGGGGCGCGGCCCTGTTCGCCATCGTGCTGGCGACGCTCGCGACGCAGATCATGATCGAGCGCATTACCATCCTGACCCTCGGCGACCAGCCGCGCAGCTATGATGAGTTCACCTCTGGGGGGCCGTTGAAGCTCGGTGACGTGGCAGTCGGATACCAGCTGTTCTGGATCCTGGGCGGCGGCGCTCTGATGGTGACGCTGCTTTGGCTGTTCTTCACCCGCACCCGGACTGGGCGCGCCCTGCGGGCCTGTTCCCAAAACCGCGAAGCCGCAGCTCTCCTTGGCATCCCGGTATCACGCATGCTGCTCGTTTCGTTCGCCTTGAGCGCTGCCCTTGGAGCCGTGGCGGGCATCCTGGTCACGCCAACCCAGGTGACCGCCTTCAATGTGGGCACGCCCTTCGGCGTGAGCGGCTTCATCGCCGCCATTATCGGGGGCTTCGGCAGTGCTGCGGGCGCGCTTGCGGGCGGCATCCTGCTCGGCGTGCTGCAGGCCATCGCCATCGTGCTGTTCGGTGCAGGCTTGAAGAACGTGGCCGCGCTGTCGACCCTGCTGGTGGTGCTGCTCTTCTTCCCGAGCGGGATCTTCGCAGGCCTGAAAAGTCTCAGGAAAGCGGCTTGATCCGATGCCGACATCATGATGTCGCAGGCCGCAATGGTGTCGGCCCGCGCAGGTTTTCCCATGGAGATGTGAACCATGTACGACAAATCCGATCCACGCGCCGCACTCGCGAGCGTGCCTGCTGCGGCCGGTCCGGTCTGGACCGAGTACTCGCCAGCCGATTACAGCCGTTTCTATGAGACGCAGCCGCAAGAGAGCGGCTCCTGGGGACGAACCTGGCTGGTCCGCGGTCAGAACGGCATCGTGGCCTATTCGGAGGTGGAGGCAGGTGCTCGCTTCGACCGGAAGGATCAATTGGACGAATGGGTGCTGATCCTGCCGGATCCCAGCATCACGGCAACGATCACGGCGGGCGGGGAAACCAAGACCGTCGACGGCTACTCGGTTACCTTCATCCCGCCGGGCGACAGCACCCTCGCCATCCATGAAAAGGGGCGCGTGGTCCGCCTCTTCACCACGCAATCGCAGGATCTCGCGGCGAAGTGCCCAAACGCCTCGGCCCATGAGACAAGGCATGAGAACATGCCTGAGTTCCAACCTTGGCCCGTGCCGTCGGACGGCTATCGCATCAGAACCTACAGCCTCGACGTACCCGAGGAGCCCGGACGCTTCGGTCGGATCTGGCGCTGCACCACCTTCATGGTGAACTATCTCGCGCCTCAGATCGGGCCACGGGACATCACCAAGCTCTCGCCTCACTACCATGACGAGTTCGAGCAATACTCTCTGGCCATGCAGGGTTCGTTCATTCACCACATGAGATGGCCCTGGACTCCCAACATGAAGATGTGGCGCCAGGACGAGCACGAGTTCTGCGGCACGCCGTCCGTGGCCGTCATTCCTCCGCCAGCGATCCATACCACCCGCGGCATGGACCCGGGCATCAATCAGCTCGTCGATATTTTCTCGCCCCCGCGCATGGATTTTTCCCTGAAGCCCGGATGGGTCCTGAATGCCGATGATTACCCGATGCCATGATCTGTCTGCAGGGTGGCCGGACTAGGCTGCCCTGGCATTGTCATGTCTGGATGGCGCCCGTTTGGCAATGTGCTTATTGATGATGCTTGGGCCTAGCGGGGC
>NZ_JAGPUP010000482.1:0-23934 GCF_018069605.1 Microvirga sp. HBU67558
GCGACGCTCCTGCGTCCCGCCACCCTCCGCCCGTCATGGCCGGCCCTGTGCCGGCCATCCCGATCCGGAAAAGCGCCTCACCTCAAGCAAGCGAGATCACCGGGACAAGCCCGGTGACGACGCGGAGAGTGTCGGAATCCGCCCGAGGCCGATCCGGCACCGCGATGGAGCCCATCCTCGAGGACGGCATTATCCCTCCGCCTGACATCGACCGGCCGAACCCTATATTCTCACCCATGGCGCTGCGTTCCACCGACATCCTCACCCAGACCCCGCAAGGGCTCTACTGCCCCCTCGGCGAGTTCCACATCGATCCGGTCCGGCCCGTGAAGCGGGCACTGATCACCCACGGCCATTCCGACCATGCCCGCTCGGGGCACCGATCCGTCCTCGCGACCCGGGAAACCCTGCTCATCATGGCCGTGCGCTACGGGGCGGATTTCGCCGACGCCACGCAGGAGGCTCCCCTGGGCGAGAACCTGCGCGTCGGCGACGTGACCGTCCGCTTCACCCCGGCCGGCCACGTGCTGGGCTCGGCCCAGATCGCCATCGAGGCGGGCGGGACCCGGGTCGTGGTGTCGGGCGACTACAAGCGGGCGGAGGATCCGACCTGCCTGCCCTACGAGGTCGTGCCCTGCGACGTCTTCATCACCGAGGCGACCTTCGGCCTGCCGGTCTTCCGCCATCCGGACACCCGCGCCGAGGTCCGCAAGCTCCTCGATTCGGCGGCCCTCTTTCCCGAGCGCGCCCACATCGTCGGCGCCTATGCGCTCGGCAAGGCGCAGCGCGTCATGGCGCTGCTGCGGGAGGAGGGCTACGACCGGCCGATCTACCTGCACGGCGCCATGGAGCGCCTGACCGAGTTCTACAAGTCCGAGGGCATTCCCCTGGGCGAGACCCCGAAGGTGGTGGCGGCGGAGCGGTCGAAGCTCGCCGGCGCCATCGTGATCTGCCCGCCCTCGGCCATCCAGGACCTGTGGTCCCGCCGCTTTCCCGACCCCGTCACCTGCTTCGCGTCCGGCTGGATGCGCGTGCGGGCACGGGCGCGGCAGAAGGGCGTGGAACTGCCCCTGGTGATCTCCGACCATTCCGACTGGGACGATCTGTGCCGCACGATCCGGGAGACCGGCGCCGGCGAGGTCTGGGTGACCCACGGCCAGGAGGACGCGCTGGTCCATTGGTGCACCACCCACGGCATTCGGGCCCGTCCCCTCCACATGCTGGGCTACGGCGACGAGGGCGAGGCCGAGGAGGCTCCCGCGGCGGATGCCGGGACAGGAGACGCCGCATGAACCGCTTCGCCGCCCTCCTCGACCGCCTCGGCTACGAGCCGCGCCGCAACGCCAAGCTGCGGCTCCTGACCGACTATTTCCGCCACACTCCGGACCCCGACCGCGGCTATGCGCTCGCGGCCATGACCGGGGCGCTCATGTTCAAGGAGGCCAAGCCCGCCCTGATCCGCGGCCTCGTGGAGGAGCGCACCGATCCGGAGCTCTTCCGCATGTCCTACCACTACGTGGGCGATCTGGCCGAGACAGTCGCGCTGATCTGGCCCTCGCCGGGCCACGAGAGCGTGGCCCCGGCCTCGGACGGCACGCCCGCCATCGGCCACAACAACCCGCCGCCCCACGTCCCGACCCTGACCGAGGTCATCGAGACGCTCGCGACCACGAGCAAGAGCGACCTGCCGGCCCGCGTGGCCGAATGGATGGACGCGCTCGACGAGACCGGGCGCTGGGCGCTGATCAAGCTGATCACCCGGGAGCTGCGCGTCGGCGTCTCGGCGCGGCTCGCCAAGACGGCAGTCGCCCAGCTCGGGGAGATCGAGCCCGACGAGGTCGAGCTGGTCTGGCACGGGCTCGAGGCGCCCTACGAGGATCTGTTCGCCTGGGTCGAGGGGCGCGGGCCCAAGCCCGAATCCGGCAATCCCGCACCGTTCCGCCCGTCGATGCTCTCGCACCCCCTTGAGGACGAGGATTTCGGGAAGCTGGATGCGTCCGAGTTCCTGGCCGAGTGGAAATGGGACGGCATCCGCCTGCAGGCCGCCGCCGGCCACGGCAGCGATGGGCGCCCCGTGAAGCGGATCTATTCCCGCACCGGCGAGGACGTATCCCGCGCCTTCCCGGACCTGGTGGAGGCCCTGAATTTCGACGGCGCCATCGACGGCGAGTTGCTGATCGTGCGCGAGGGGCGCGTCCAGAGCTTCAACGTGCTGCAGCAGCGCCTGAACCGGAAGGCCGTGACGCCGAAGCTGATCGCCGAGTTTCCGGCTCATCTGCGGGTCTACGACATCCTGTTCGAGGGCGAGGAAGACCTGCGCGGCCTCCCCTTCGCCGAGCGGCGCAGGCGCCTGGAGGCGCTCGTCGCCCGCCTCGACGATCCGCGCATCGACCTCTCACCCATGGTGCCGTTCACGACCTGGGAGGATCTCGCCGCCGCCCGGGCCGATCCGGCCTCCGTCGGGGCCGGGCCCGACGCGGATGCCATCGAGGGCTGCATGGTGAAGCGGGCGAACAGCCCCTATCTCCCCGGCCGCCCCAGGGGCTACTGGTACAAGTGGAAGCGCGATCCCTATCTGGTCGACGCGGTCATGATGTACGGCCAGCGCGGCCACGGGAAGCGCTCGTCGTTCTATTCCGACTACACTTTCGGCGTCTGGCGCGAGGGCCCGGACGGCGAGGAGCTGGTGCCTGTCGGCAAGGCCTATCACGGCTTCACCGACGAGGAGCTGGTGAAGCTCGACCGCTATGTCCGCAACCACACGGTCAACCGCTTCGGGCCCGTGCGGGAGGTGGAATACGGCAAGGACCGGGGGCTCGTGCTGGAAGTGGCCTTCGAGGGACTCCAGCGCTCAACCAGGCACAAGTCTGGGGTGGCCATGCGGTTTCCCCGCATCAACCGCATCCGCTGGGACAAGCCCGCCGCGGAGGCCGACCGGATCGAGACCCTGGAGAAGATCCTCGAACGGGGCGAGGAGGAGGTCTATCCCCTCCAGGACAAGGCAGCGAAGAGGCAGAAGGGATGAGGATCGAGACCCTGTCGGAAGGCGAGATCACGCGCCAGGCCAGCGGACGGCTCGGCGTCGACACCCGGGGCCAGGGCTTCACCGAGGTCACGGACGCGGTGGCGCGCTGGGTGGCCGGAACGGGGATCCGGCACGGCCTTCTGACCGTCTTCTGCCGGCACACCTCGGCCTCGCTCCTGATCCAGGAGAACGCCGACCCGGACGTCCGCCGGGATCTGCTGACCGCCTTCGATCGCCTGGCCCCACGGCACGCCGGCTATGTCCACGCGGCCGAGGGCCCGGACGACATGCCGGCCCATATCCGGACCCTGCTGTCCGGAATCTCCTTGAGCATTCCCGTGGCGGAGGGCCGGCCGGCCCTGGGAACCTGGCAGGGAATTTACCTTGCGGAGCATCGGGACCGGCCGCATCGCCGCGACCTGATCTTCCATCTCATCGGGGCATAATCCACATGATGACATGGGAAGCCTCCGTACTTTCCCTTAGATTAGCAAAGGTCGTCGATTGCCAGCTTGCCATTTCATCGGGGATGCGGCTAAGGCTCAAGCAAGCGTCTCGTGGGAGAAGGCACACGTGCAAAATCAAACCACCACGATCATCATTGCCGATGACCATCCCTTGTTCCGCGGGGCATTGAGGCAGGCGGTCGCGTCCAGCATGCCGCAGGCCCGGGTGGTCGAGGCGAGCGGCATGGACGACCTGAACGCCACCCTGACCCAGGAGCGGGACGTCGACCTGATCCTGCTCGACCTGACGATGCCGGGCGTGCAGGGCTTCTCCGGGCTGATGTCGCTGCGCGCGCAATATCCGGAACTGCCCGTCGTGATCGTGTCCGCGACGGAGGAGCCCACCGTGATCCGCCGTGCCATGGATTTCGGCGCCTCCGGGTTCATCCCGAAGTCGATCGACACCGACCTCATCGGCGGCGCCATCCAGGCGGTGCTGGCCGGCGACACCTGGACCCCGCCGGACGTGGACCTCTCGGCCTCCGAGGATGCGGAGACGGCGGATCTCGTCCGCCGCCTCGGCACCTTGACCCCGCAGCAGGTCCGTGTCCTGACCATGTTGTCGGAGGGACTGCTGAACAAGCAGATCGCCTACGAGCTCGGCGTCTCGGAAGCGACCGTGAAGGCGCATGTCTCGGCGATCCTCGACAAGCTCGGCGTCGACAGCCGCACCCAGGCGGTCATCGCCGCGTCGAAGATCGGCGTGACCCAGCGGCCCTCCCCGGCCGGGGCGGATTAAAGCCCCTCGATGAACCCGTCGATCCGCGACAGCGCCTGTTCCGACAGGCCGCTGTCGAAGCGGATAAAGACGTGGCAGCCGCCCGACCAGAGGGCGAGGTCCGTCCGGTTGCCGGCGGCCGCCCAGCGGGACGCCATGAACAGGCTGTCGTCGAGGAGCATGTCCTGGGTGCCGACCGAGAACAGGGCCGGCGGCAATCCGCTCAGATCGGCATAAAGCGGCGAGATGTCGGGATCCCGCCGGTCGGGTGCCTGTCCGCAGAAATTGTCCGCGAAGACCCTCACGTCGTTGGTGTTGAGGATCAGCCGCTCAGCTCCCCACTGGCGAACGCTGGGCGTGAGAGAGAGATCGTAGCACCCGGCGAACAGGTTGGCGCCCCGGAAGGGCGTCAGGCCGTGCCGGTCCCGCAAGCGCAGGATCGTCACGGCGGAAAGATGCGCGCCGGCCGACTCGCCGCCGATGAACAGGCGCGTGGTGCCGAACCGGCCCTCCATCCCCCGGAGAAGCCAAAGGGCGGCCGCCTCGCAATCGTCGGGTGCCGCCGGATACGGATCCTCGGGGGCAAGTCGGTACTCCACCGAGACGACGGTCAGCCCGCAGCGTTCCGCCAGACGGTCGAGCCAGGGGTCCTGCTCGTCGGCCGTGCCCCAGGTCCAGCCGCCGCCGTGGATGTGCAGATAGACGCCGCGGGGGTTGTCCGGGGCGATGATGCGCAAAGGGATGGGGCCCGCCGGGCCATCGATGGCAATGGTCCGGGCCCGGCTGCTCGACGGCATCTGGGGGAACGGTCCCAGGCCCTGGCGGCGGCGCTCCCGGACCAGAGCGGGAGGCACCGACATCGGATCGGGCAGAGCCGCGAGCTTCGCCACGATCTCGGCGTTCTGGGCGCGGATCTCGTCGCTGACGGCGGAGGGGTCGAAAACGGCAGGATCGATCATGCGAAGCTCGGATTGGGTTGCGTTCATCGCCGGCCCTTGCGATGAAGCACACGCAATGCACCAGGTCCAGTTACGCTTTCTGACGAGATGAGGACATGTCCAACCTGAACCGCTTTCTCGGCGGCTCCCCCGGCTCCGTGCTGGTGAAGCTGATCTTCCTGTCCCTTCTGGTCGGCGCCTTCCTGGCGTTCCTCGACATCACGCCCTTCGGGCTGATCGAGGGCCTGTTCAACTGGATCAGCTCCGTCCTCGACCTGAGCCTCGAGACGGTGGAAGAGGTGGGCCTCTGGGTCCTCTACGGGGCGATCATCGTCGTGCCGCTCTGGCTCATTTCGCGCCTGTTCAGCAGCCGGCGCTGAGGTTTCCGAGGCCCATCATGGACGGATCAGCGCCCGCCCGGCGCCTGGACATCTCCCATCGCCGCATCCTGGCGCTCGCGCTGCCGATGACCCTGTCGCACGTGACGACGCCTCTGCTGGGGCTCGTCGACGCGACGGTGATCGGGCGGCTCGGCGAGGCGCATCTGCTCGGAGCGGTGGCGCTCGGCGCCGTGATCTTCGACTTCGTGTTCTGGAGCTTCGGCTCGCTGCGCATGGCGACCGCGGGCTTGACCGCCCAGGCGACCGGCGCCGGCAACCGGCACGAGGTCGACCTGACGCTCGCCCGGGCCTTCCTGGTCGCCGGGGTGACGGGCCTCCTGCTGATCCTGCTGCAATGGCCGATCGCGTCCGTCGCCTTCTCCATGGCGGGCGCGAGCCAGGCCGTGACCGAGGCCCTCTCGACCTACTTCTTCATCCGGATCTGGTCCGCACCGTTCACATTGGCGAACTACGTGATCCTGGGCTCGACACTCGGGCGCGGCCGGACGGATCTCGGCCTGCTGCTGCAGGTCGCGATCAATGTCGCCAACATCGTGTTCACCATGACCCTGGTCCTCGGCTTCGGTCTCGGCATCGCGGGCGCGGCCGTCGGCACCGCGCTGGCCGAGGTGCTGGGTGCGGGCCTCGGCGTCGTGGTCCTGCGCCGTCTCGGCTCCAACCCGCTCGCCGTCACATGGCACGAGGTCCTGAACCGTGCGGCGATGCTGCAGACGCTCGCCATGAACCGGGACATCATGATCCGCAACGTGGCTCTGATCCTCGCATTCTCGATCTTCAGCGCGCTCGGAGCGCGCTCGGGCGACGTCACGCTCGCGGCGAATGCGGTGCTCTACAACATGTTCCTGATCGGCGGCTATTTCCTCGACGGGTTCGCCACCGCGGCCGAGACCCTGTGCGGCCAGAGCATCGGTGCCCGCGACGAGGTCAGCTTCCGGCGCGCCATCCGGTTGAGCCTCGGATGGAGCCTCGGCTTCGGCCTTGCCGTCTCGGGGATCTTCCTGGCCGGCGGCGGGTTCTTCATCGACTTCGTGTCGACGAATCCGGACGTGCGCTCCTACGCGCGGGATTATCTGGTTTTTGCCGCCCTGACCCCATTCTTCGGCGCCGCCGCCTTCGCGTTCGACGGCATCTACACGGGCGCGACCTGGACCCGGTCCATGCGCGACCTGATGGTGATCGCGTTCGCGATCTATGGGGTCATTCTTCTGGCTGCGGGCAGCCTCGGGAACACGGCACTCTGGATCGCTCTCCTGGCGTTCCTGAGCGCGCGAGGGCTCGGTCAGTTCGTTCTCTATCCGCGGCTGGCGAAGAAGACCTTCGCCAGCCTGTCTCGAACATAGGACGTCCTAGATGCGGCCTTGTGCGATCGCCGATGCATCCCGTCCGAGAGCCAGAGCCAGCGACGTCTTCTCACGTTCAAGGGTCTGCAGCAGCCCCCGCTTGATGTCGCCGATGAGACCGGGCCCCTTGTACACCATGGCCGAGTAGAGCTGCATCAGGCTCGCTCCCGCGCGGATCTTGGCCCAGGCTGCATCGGCGGAGTCGACCCCGCCGACGCCGATGAGCGGAAGCCTGCGCTCCACGCGCAGATACGTCTCGGCGAGGATCTTCGTGGACGGCACGAACAAGGGCTTGCCCGACAGGCCGCCCGTCTCCGAGGCGAGCGCCTTGTCCTGCAGGCTGTCGGGCCGGGCAACCGTGGTGTTGGAGACGGTCAGTCCGTCGATGCCGCGCTTGAGCGCGGTGGCGACGATCGCGTCGAGCGTGTCGAGAGAAATATCGGGGGCGATTTTCAGCAGAATGGTCGTCTTGCGGCGGCCCTGATCCGCCCTGTCGCGGGCGTCCATGCTGCGGGCCAGAAGATCGTCCAGGAACGCCTCGCCCTGCAGATCTCGCAGGCCCGGGGTGTTCGGCGAGGAGACGTTGATCGTCAGAAAATCGGCCAGCCCGCAGAGACGCTCGATGCACAGGACATAATCGGCGATCCGGTCGGCGGAATCCTTGTTGGCCCCGATATTGACGCCGACGATCCCCGGGCGCCCACGCCGGCTGGCGAGCCGCCCGCGGGCCGCATCGAGCCCATCGCTGTTGAGGCCGAACCGGTTGATGACGGCTTCGTCGCGGGTCAGTCGGAAAACCCGCGGCCGCGGGTTGCCCTCCTGCGGCTTCGGCACCACACCGCCGAGTTCGACGAACCCGAAGCCGAGGCCGAGGAGCTGGTCGGGCACTTCGCATTGCTTGTCGAAGCCGGCCGCGAGCCCGACCGGATTGGGAAAATGCCGGCCGAACACGTCGACGGCGAGACGTGAATCGTCGGCAGGAGCCGGTGAGGCAGGCAACAGCGACAGTCCCCGGATCGTCAGCTGGTGCGCCGTCTCGGCGTCCAGGGCGTGGAGAGCGGGTCTGGCCAGGGAAAAGAGCGTGCCGATCATTGCGAAAGATCCGGAAAGACATGCCGGCCATCCTGGCCGAGGGGTAACGGCTTCACCCATCGGACGGCGGAGAGGGGCAGCGCGGCATAGAGGTGCGGAAACAGGTCCCCTCCCCGGGAAGGCTCATAACGGAGAGCCTCGCCCAGCGAATCGGCCTCGACGGCGATCAGCAGTAGATCGTTCTGCCCGGCAAAGTGCCTTTTCGCAGTTTCATAGGCCTGATTTGCTGTTGAAAAATGGATGTACCCATCTTGGATATCGACAGGCGCCCCTTCGAAGGATCCGGCCTTTTCGGCCTCCCGCCAAAGCAAAGCAGGGCAAATTTTAAAAATAATGGTCATGAAGTCTTGAGTATCCGCACGTCACATCAGGAGCAACCCAAATTAGACATATTGTCTCAATAGACTGCTGGCAGTTGTCTAAGTTTTCGGTCACATTTAATTCCTAGTTATAGGTTCGCTTTCACTGATTTCGCTCCTTGCGAAGGTTAGTACAATGTTATCTCACGAGCGCGTCTGGGCTGCTATCGATGCATTGGCATCACGTCATGGCATGACCGCTTCAGGACTGGCTCGCAAGGCCGGTCTCGACGCGACCAGCTTCAACAAGTCGAAGCGCGTGAGTCCCGAGGGCCGGGAACGATGGCCTTCCACGGAGTCGATCTCGAAAATCCTGAAAGCCACAGGCGCGACCCTGGAGGATTTCCTCCGCCTCGTCGAGCCTTCGGGCTCGCTGCGCCGTTCCATGATCCCGCTGATCGGCATGGAAGAAGCGGTCACCGGCAAGGTGTTCAACGACGAGGGCATGCCCAACGAAGGCCCGGGCTGGGACGAGATCGAGTTTCCCGATTTCGGGCAGGAAAAGGTCTTCGCGCTCGAGGTCACGGGTGACGCCCTGGCTCCGCTCTATCGCGACGGGGACGTTCTCATCGTGTCGCCGACGGCCAGCACCCGCAAGGGCGACCGGGTCGTCGTGTGCACGACCTCCGGGGCGATCCTGGCCAAGGAGCTCAAGCGCCGCTCGGCCAAGACCCTGGAGATGACGTCTCTTGCGAAGGACCAGGAAGACCAGGTGATCCCCGCCGAAGAGGTCTCCTGGTCGGCCCGGATCATGTGGGCCCGGCAATAGCAAGGCGCTCAGGCGGCGCGGCCGGCCTCGCGCTCCTTCAGGAAGGCTTCGTGCTCGCGCACGAGGTTGCCGTCGAGCGCCTTCTGGATCAGCGCCCGCGTCTCCTTCACGCCGTAGAGAGCCACGAAGGAGCCGAAGCGCGGGCCGCGGGGCTCGCCCAGCAGCACCTGGTAGATCGTGTTGAACCATTCGATGGACACGCCCGGACGCTCGGGCGTCGCGCCCTTGGCCTTGAGGTCCTGATAGCGCGGCTCGGCCCGGCCCACGTTGTAGATCTCCTCCTGGATCGCTTCGGCGGTCGCCGGACGCTCTCCGGACTCGAAGGAGCCGAGCACCTCCTCCAGACGCCGGAGGGAGGCTGCCTCTACGTCGTCCGCGAGGCGATAAGCCTTCTGGGGCTTCACGAAGTCCTCGAAATAGCGAACCGCACGCTTGACCAGGCTGTCGAGGCGCGGATGGGTCTCGGGCGAGACGCCCGGCGCATAGCGTCGGATGAAGCCCCACAGGACGGCGGGATCCTCGGAATTCGCCACCGCCACCAGGTTGAGCAGCATGGAGAACGAGATCGTCGTGCCGGGCTGGCTGCCCCCGCCGGACGACACCAGTTCGGGAGCCGGCGGCGAGCCCGCATGAAGATGCCAGACCGGGTTCATCAGGCGCGCCTTGGCGTCCTGCGCCGGATACTTCTCCAGGAAGGTCAGGTAGTCGTCCACCTGCCGCGGGATCACGTCGAAATAGAGCTTCTTCGCTTCGCGGGGCTTGTTGAACATGAACAGCCGCAGGCTGTCCGGCGTGCCGTAGGTGAGCCACTCGTCGATGGTGAGCCCGTTGCCCTTCGACTTGGAGATCTTCTGGCCCTTGTCGTCCAGGAAGAGCTCGTAGTTGAACCCGTCCGGCGGCAGGCCGCCGAGGGCCTTGGCGATCTCGCCGGAGAGCTTCACGCTGTCGATCAGGTCCTTGCCGGCCATCTCGTAATCGACGCCGAGCGCCACCCAGCGCATGGCCCAATCGGGCTTCCATTGCAGCTTGGCATGGCCGCCCGTCACCGGGGTCTCGAAGCGCTCGCCCGTGTCGGGATCGCGCCACACGATGGTGCCGGCATCGAGCCTGCGCTCGTCGATCGGCACCTGCATGACGATGCCGGTTTTCGGATGAACCGGCAGGAACGGTGAATACGATTGCTGCCGCTCCTCGCGCAGCGAGGGCAGCATGATCGCCATCACGGCGTCGTAGCGCTCGAGCACGGTCAGCAGGGTCTTGTCGAAGCGGCCGGCCTTGTAGCACTCGGTCGCCGACATGAACTCGTAGTCGAAGCCGAACGCATCGAGGAATTCACGCAGGCGCGCATTGTTGTGATGCGCGAAGCTCTCATGGGTGCCGAAGGGGTCCGGCACCTGCGTCAGCGGCTTGCCGAGCGCCGAGGCCACGAGGTCCTTGTTGGGGATGTTGTCCGGCACCTTGCGCAGGCCGTCCATGTCGTCCGAGAAGGCGACAAGGCGCGTCGGGATGGTGTCCCCGGTCAGCACCCGGAAGGCGTGGCGCACCATGCTGGTGCGGGCGACCTCGCCGAAGGTTCCAATGTGCGGCAGGCCCGAGGGGCCGTAGCCCGTCTCGAACAGAGCCTCCTTCTTGCCCGTCCGTTTGAGCCGCTCGACGAGCTTGCGCGCCTCCTCGAAAGGCCAGGCGGTGGCGGTCTGAGCGGCTTCGGTCAGGGCAGGATCGAGGGTCAGGGGGTGAGACATGGGCCTAGTGCTTGCGGAAAATGCGTCCAGAAGCGCGGCACACTAGGGAGGAGACCCGCAGGGGTCAATGCGGTAAACCCGCCTTCGGCTGAACCCGCATGGCTTTAGAACGGGCTGATCGGGAAGAAGCGCAGATAAAGCTCCGCATATTTCCCTTCCTTCCACAATTGCTGCAGGGCGAAATCCAGGGCCCGGCGCAGATTGTCGTCCTCGGTCCGGGTGATGAAGCCGATCCCTTCGCCGAAGAAACGGCTCTCCAGGTAGGGACCTCCGGAGAAGTCACAGCACCCGCCCGCTTCCTCGCCTCCGATCCAGAGAGCAAGGCCGAGACCATCGGCAAAAAGATAGTCGATCTCGCCTGCCTTAAGGGCAGTGTGGGCAGCCGCCAACTCCGGATAGGGTTTGAGCGAGCCGCCCTTCATGAAAGCCTTGGCGAAGGCCTCATGAGCCGTTCCGCCGACGACCCCGATGGTTTTGCCCTGAAGGGTCTTCGCCTCGGGAACCGGCTGGCTGCGATCCTTGCGCACGGCAAAGCGCGCCGGGATCTTGAAGTACGGCGCCGTGACGGCGAAGCGACCGCGGAGATCCGCCGTGACGGGAATGGCGGCGGCGACCACATCGCCTTGCCGCTCGTTCAGAGCCCCGAGCAGCATGTCGAACCGGCGGACCTGGATCGTGCAGGTGAGGCTCAGGCGTTCGCAGGCCGCGCGCGCGAGCTCCACGGACAATCCGGTCGGGTTGCCGTCCGGTCCCGGAAAATGCAGCGGCGGAAAATCATCGTCCACCAGAAAACGGATCGTGCGGGTCGCCGGCAGGTCGGGTCGCTCGAGCTGAGTCTTGGGATCCCAGAAGTTCGGAATGTTCACGCCCTGGGCCTGCGCGAGGCACGGCATCGCCATCAGGGCCGCCATTGGGAAAAGCAAACTCGGCAGCTTGATCTTGCCTAGGAGGCACGCAACGAATGTAATGATATTCCGAACCATGTGGACGATGTTCTCTTGCACGCTGCCCCGCATCCGATCCGAACGCCTTCCGGAAGCGTCCTTTGCTCATGAGGCAGGGTCTAGCGGAGAGAGGCCCACAGTCAACAGCGCTGCCCATCGAGATCGGCTTCCTGGCTCATCACGGGCAGCCGCCGGAAACGTTGCGCCAGGCAGCCGTCCTGGCCCGTCTCACAGGAGTTCCGGCGGACGAGTTTCTGCTGAGGCACGGGCTGGTCGAAGAGACGGAGTTCTACCGGGCGCTCGCGGCAGAACTCGGCCTGCCGTTTCTGTCATCCCCCCGTCTGTCGCGAGCCGCCGGGTACCCGGAGAGCATTCTGGCGGGCCTCGCTCCCCTGAACGAGAGCCAAGCCGGGTTCGTCATGGCGCCCCGTGGCCCCTCACTGGCCTGGCTCCTCAAGACGCGCCCCCGTGATCGCGCCTTGGCCGTCACGACGCCGTCGCGGCTGCGGGAGGCCGTCTTTCGCGTTCAGGCCCGCGGGATCGCTCAGCGGGCCGCCAGCGACCTCGCCGAGGAGTCTCCCGATCTCGCGACCGGTCTCGGTTATGGGCAGATCACCGTCCTGTTCACTATCGTTGCGGCACTCGTGTTCGGCGGCACGCTGGCGCCGGGGTCCGCCGCAGCGGTGCTCGGCACCATCCTGAGCCCCCTGTTCCTCGGCATGATCGTCCTCCGGCTCTCGGCGGCCATTCTGAGGAGCCCCGTCGAGCCGGAGGAGCAGCCATCCCGTGCCCGGGATGCCGACCTGCCGGTCTATACGATCATCGCGCCCCTCTACCGGGAGAAGCGGGTGGTCGCCGGACTCCTCCACGCCCTGTCCCGGCTCGATTACCCTGCGACGAAGCTCGACATCAAGCTCGTGCTCGAAACCGACGACAGGGACACGTGGAATGCTCTGCAGGCCATCGACCTGCCGGGTAACGTGGAGATCATCGTGGCACCCGGAGGCGAGCCGCGCACCAAGCCGCGGGCGCTCAACGTCGGCCTGCCCCTGGCGCGGGGCCGCTTCACGGTCATCTACGATGCCGAGGACGTGCCGGATCCCGGCCAGTTGCGCCTGGCCGTCGCCCGGTTTGCGGATCTGCCGCCGCACGTCGCCTGCCTCCAGGCCCGGCTGACCATCGACAACACGGACGATTCCTGGCTCACGCGGCTGTTCACCATCGAATACGCGGTCCTGTTCGACGTGTTCAATCCGGGCCTGGCAGAGATCGGAAATCCCATGCCCCTGGGTGGCACCTCGAATCATTTCCGTACCGAAATCCTGCAGGCGATCCATGGTTGGGACGCCTGGAACGTCACCGAGGATGCCGATCTCGGCATCCGCCTAGCGCGGCTGGGCTATGAGGTCATGGATCTCCCCTCCTCGACCCTCGAGGAGGCGCCCAGCACCCTCGGAACCTGGATGCGGCAGCGAACCCGGTGGATGAAAGGCTTCGTTCAAACCGCAGCCGGTCATTCGCGCAAACCGTGGAGCTTGCTACGGCAGCTCGGCCTCTGGCGCATGTTCGGCACCTTGGTCGTGACCTGGGGCATCGTGCTCAGCGCCTTAGTCTATCCCATCTTCACCGGACTTTTCCTGACCTTGTGGCTTTCGCCCCCTGCCGAGCCCCTCGCCTCGCGCTGGGAGGCTGCCGAGCATGCCTATGGTCTGACGCTCTTCGTCTCCGGGGCCGCAGCCACCTTCATCCCGGCCTGCGTCGCCCTCCATAGGCGAAAACTCTGGCGGCTTCTGCCATGGGTACCGCTGCTCCCGCTCTATTACGGGCTTGTCAGCCTCGCCGCCTGGAGGAGCTTATGGGAACTCGCAACCGCGCCCTTCCGCTGGAACAAGACGAGCCACGGGCTCGCCCGGACATCACGAACGGGTGGCTCTAAAGGCACCAGGCGAGGGTCGTCGACACGAGATCGTTGAAGATGGCGCCGCCATAGCGCCACCACAGGAGGCCGCCCGACGCGACCAGGCACAGGACCGCTCCGGCCAGAAGCCCGGTCCGGACCCTCCTCTCCTGATGTTCGACTTGTCCAGGACCCACGCTCACATCCCTCATCGGCGGCTGCTGGGGAGCGAGTATAGAGCGCTATACGCCCTGGTAAAAGAGATCAGGCCTCCAACCAGTTCCGCAATCTGGACAGCCGCGGCTCGTCCTCGTGGGTGACGGCCTGCGCCAGGGCGGCCCGACTTCCCACCATGACGACGAGGCGGCTGGCGCGTGTCACTCCGGTATAAAGCAGCTTGCGTCGCAGCATGGAGGCCTGCTGCGACGCCACGGGAATGATCACCGCCGCATACTCGGACCCCTGCGCCTTGTGGATCGTCACCGCATAGGCAAGCGCCAGTTCGTCGAGCTCCCGGAGCGTATAGACCACGAGCCTGTCGTCGAAGGCGACGGTGAGTTCGCCGTGGTCCCGATCGACCTCGCGCACGATGCCGACCTCCCCGTTGTAAACGTCCCGCTCGTAGTCGTTCCTCACCTGCATGACCTTGTCGCCGGGACCATAGACCCAGCCGGCCCGGTGCAGGCTCTCTGTTCCCGGCGGATTGAAGATCTGCTGCAATTCGCCGTTCAGCATGTGGGTGCCGAGCCGCCCACGATTCATGGGGCAGAGGACCTGCACGTCGCGCACGGGATCGAGGCCGAATTTCCTCGGGATGCGATCGCGCATGAGGATCGTCATCTTGGCGATGGCATCGGCAGGCGTGTCGGCTTCGACGAAATAGAGATCCGAGTCCGGCTGATGCGAAAGGTCCGGCACGATTCCGCGATTGATGGCGTGCGCAACCGTGATGATGCGGCTTTCGCGCTCCTGGCGGAACACTTCCCGCAGGTGAACGACCGGAACGGTCCCGGAGTCGATGATGTCGGAGAGGATCTGTCCGGGCCCGATGGAGGGGAGCTGATCCACGTCACCCACGAGGAGCAGGCAGGCCTCGTCCGGCAGGGCGCGCAACAGAGCCGCCATGAGCCGGATATCGAGCATGGACGCCTCGTCGACGACGAGGAGATTGCAGTCGAGCGGCGCCTTGGCGTTGCGTCGGAACCCGCCCTCGGAGGCTTCGAGAAGCCGGTGCACGGTCTTGGCCGAAAAGCCCGTGCTCTCGGCGAGCCGCTTGGCCGCCCGGCCGGTCGGAGCGCAAAGAGCGACCTGCAGCTGATGCTTCGCGCACAGATGCGTGAGGCTCCGGATGAGCGTGGTCTTGCCCACGCCCGGGCCGCCGGTGACGACGAGCACCTTGGCCTCGCAGGAGGCAATCAGCGCCTCGCGCTGACTGGCCGAGTAGGAGACGCCCGTGGCAGCCTCGGTCTCGGCGATCACCTGCGCGGGATCGAGTCCGCGCCAGGGATGGAACCCTTGAGCGACCTCCTTCAGGCGCTGGGCGATGAAGAGCTCGGCCCCGTACAGGCTCTTGAGAAAGATGCGACGGGGTCCGTCGAGTTCGTCGGCGACGAGCTGGCCGGCCGCGCATTGCGCATCGAGCACGGGCAACAGCCGGTCCGTCGGAACGGTGAGCAGAGCGCTCGCCTGCCGCAGGATTTCGTCGACCGACAATCCGGAATGTCCCTCTTTCACGGCGTCCGACAGAACGGTGGCGAGTCCCGCCTGCAGGCGGATATCGGCAGTGGGCTCGAAGGCGAGCCGCATGGCGACCTGATCGGCCAGGGAGAACTCGAAACCCGGGAGATCGAGGGCGAGCCGGTACGGGTTGGCCTTGATGATGTCGATGGCCCCGACTCCATAGGCGCGATAGATGCGCGCGAGCAGAAAGCCCCCGATGCCGTGGGCGTTCAGGAAGGCCGCGATGTCCTTTAACGCGCGATGCTCGGCCCAGGCCTCGCCGATGCCGAGCGCCTTCGCCATGCCGATGCCATGCACGCGCGTCAGCTCGTGGGGCTTCTTTTCGATCACGTCGAGGATGCGCGATCCAAAGGAAGCGATGAGCCGCTGCGCAACGGCCGGGCCGACCCCTTTCAGGAGGCCCGATCCAAGAAAGCGCTGCAGGTCTTCCGCCGTGGTCGGCGCTGTGGTCCTCAATTCGGCGGCGCGAAACTGAACCCCATGGTTGCGATCGTGCAGCCACTCCCCGCTCGCCTCGACCACTTCGCCGATGGCGACCGACGGCGCGTGGCCGACCACGGCGACCGGCTTGCGGTGCCCTCGCGCCTTGACGCGCAGCACGCAGAAGCCGCTCTCGTCGTTGTGGAACGTCACCCGCTCGATGGAGCCGACGAGATGTTCGGTGAGGGTGAGAGCGTCCTGACTGGCCGCAGGGAGGGCGGAGGATTTCGGCATCGATCAGAAAGACCAGAAGCGCCGGGACGCGAGCGCGGAAAGAAAAATGGACGAGATGATCGTCAAACCATCTCGTCCATGATCGCAGCGAAAGTTAGGCTGCCTTCTTGGTCGGCCATCCGAGCTCCACGAGACGCGCCTTGGCGAAGTCGCGGATCTCGTCGCGGATGCCTTCCGGCAGATCCGCGAGGGTCTTCTGCGTGTCGGCGTGGAGCATCAGGTCCGTGACCGCATTGATGGTCTTGGCCTTCTTGATCTTCGCCTTCAGATCGTCCTCGACCTTGCCGTCGGCGACCGCTGCCTCGGCCTTGCCCTTCTGCGGCTCGGACTTCTCGACTTCCACATGGGGATCGGCATAGCCCGGGCGGCCCTGCTTGAACTCGTCCGCCTCCTCCTCGGAGTAGACGTAGCCGTGCAGCTCGATGAGCTTGAGGATCACCCGGTCCTTCGCACGCTTCTCGGCCATGGCATAGACGTAAGCCGCCTGCTTGCCGGAGACGCGATAGTTGACGCCGATCAGCGCCTCGCCGATCGACCATTCCACGCGATCGCCCATGCGGCCGGTCACCTGGATCACGGCCTCGTCACGCTCGGCACGGATGATCTTGGGCTCGTCGAAGACGACCTTGGCCTGGGCGGCGATCCGCTCGAGGGTCTTGTGATAGACCACGGCCGTCCCCTGGACGCGCCAGACGTTTCCGGCCATCGGTTCGCCGAATTTCGCCAGCACCTCGGAAATTTTCTTGTCTGTCGTATTCATCCTCGATCCTAACTCTCTCAGAGGCCCGCACATCGGAGACGCGCTCTTGTCGCAGCCTTGTCACGGCAGGCGCGTTCGTTCTTTGTTCTATACCAAATTTGGGCCGGCCGGTCCACCTCCGGGCCTCCCGAACGGGCCAATTACGCTCGTCAATTCAATAACTTAGCCCCTGTGCTATTTTGTCCCAATCCGGCTGAGCGCGGTCATTGTCCTGCGATCGGCACGAGCCTTCTCGAACACGGCCGCGCGTTTGACCGAAACGACATTGTTCTATATATGTTCTCTTTTCCTGAGCAGGCTGGACGGTGAGCGCTGGCCTGTCCGCCCCACCCTTCGACCCACCAAGCTGGAGGCCCCGATGTCCGCGCAAGCGCTCCTCGACCTTTCGGACCGACGCCCCGCCCGGCGCCCGGGAACCCGCCGAGCCGCCAAGCGCCCGTCCGCCCCGCTCACGCGCAATGCCCTGATCGCCGATTACTTGGCGCTGTGCGAGCTCGATGCCGAAGTGGAATCCTTGCGCGCACCGGCCGATCCGGCCGCGTTCGCCGTCGGGGATGAAACCATCGAGCACGTGGCGGATTTCGAGATCGTGAAGGATGGCGCCGCCTATCTGGTCGATGTGGTGACCGACGACGACCTCCTCAGGCATCCGCTGCGCGCCGCGGCGATCCACGGCATCACCTCGGTGGACGGCCGGGCCTTCGTGATCGAGACCGCGGCCAGCATCCGGGCCGAGCCGCGCTTCACGACCATGCGCCTGATCCTGGCCTGCAAGCGCACCCCCGTGACCGCCGGCGACCGGGTTCGCGTCCTGCATCAGCTCGACGAAATGGGCACGATGCGGCTGGTGGATTGCGCCAGCGCCGTGATGAACACGCAGGACGGCGTGGCGGCCGTTCTGGCGCTCGCCTGTGAGGGATTGGTGGCCGTCGACATCAGCCGGCCGATCCTGCCGGAAACCCAGGTGCGCCGGCGCCGCCTGCCCTATACCGATCCGTTTGCGTTCTAGCGCATCGCGCGGACCCGGAGGGCCGCGCTCAACGACGCGCCGCGGCAAGGATCTGATCCGATGCTCTAAGACTGCGCCGCGTGGCGCTCGACCGCTTCGCCCAGAAGCGAGCGCACGATGGCGCGCACCGCGTCCGACGTGTCGTCGGATGCGAACTTCGCCTCGATCTCATCGCGGATGATCGATCCGTCGCCGCTGCGCTTCAGCTCCGTGGCGGATTCAGCCTGGAGCAGCGTGACAAAGGCACTCTCGACCTCCCTGGCCACGGCGTCGCCGTCAGCCGCATCGACCACGCGTCCGGTGAGATCGAACACATGGCTTTCGAACGGCAGAGCCTGCGGCTCCAGGGCTCCGTTGCCGTCCAGGATCCAGGCACGGGGAACGTGATCGACGAGATCGACGGATTGGCGCGTGATGGTGCCGGGATTCATCCAGCGGGTGCGTCCGGCGAGAATGGATTTCTGCGTCTTGTGGATGTGCCCGTTGATCAGCACGTCGCAGCCCTCGACCGCGAAGGGCGGCACCGCTCCCGGATAGCCGCCGTCAAACGCGATGTCGTGGTGCGTGAACCAGGCATGGAGATCGACGCCCGCGAATGAGCCGCGCGCATCGGTGGGAATCGCCTGACCATACGGGGTCATGCCGATGCCGATCCGCCGCGCGCCGATCTGGACCTCGGTCACCGGAGACGACGACGCCACCACGTCGATCACGTCGCACAGCCCCAGGAGCGCCAGCGAGTCGCTGTCGGTCAGCGTCGTGTGCTGGATATCGTGGTTGCCCACATTGACGATGGGTCGATGTTGAAAGCCTTTGAGAACGCGGATGAGCTGGTTCTTGAGCGCCTCGTCGGTCTCGACGGGACGATCGAACAGGTCGCCCAGGATGACGACCGCAAGCCCGCGCTCGTTGGCGATGGCAACGCAATGCTCGAGCTTGCCGAGAACGGCCTGCGGCCAGACGGCATCCTTGCGCCGCCCCGGCCGCCGCGAGCCCACGTGCGGATCTCCGATGACAAGGACGCCGTTGCACGTCATAGCGGGAAGTCGATCTCCGGACAGGATCATGCGGTCAGCCGCTCCGACGGCGAGGCTAAATGAGAAGGATGGGCGTGATGGTCCAAAAGGGTCTCCGGCTTCACCGGTGCGCCGCAGGTGGGGCACAGGCCGCCGGTCTCCTCGATGAGCTTCGCCATGTCGGCCTGGACGGATACGAGCCCTTCATCGACCTTCGCGAGCCGGTCCTGCGCGATCCGGGCGGCGCTGCGAAGATCGTTGACACGTTTCAGGATGTTTTGCGCCGGCGCGGTGTTTTCAAGGGCTGGAATGCCATCGGGAAGGTCGTGCAACGCGGCCAGCCGCTTCCTGCTCCGAGCGAGGCGGTGACCGAGCTGCAGGACCCGTTCTCCCAGCCGCTCCCGCTCGCGCGAGCGCTCCACCATGCGCGTCAAGCGCGTCAGTTCCTCGGCGTCCGGAAGCATTGCCGTGATGGTCGCTCGAGCCTTCGCCTTGCCCAGTCGTCGATCGAGATCCGCAATCTGCGACGTGCGCTGCTGCAATCGCTGCAGGTGTGCTGCAGCGTCCGTGAGGGCGCCTCCCTGCTGTCGGATGGCCGACAGCCGGTTCTTGAGACTATCGATCTCCTCCATCCCTTCAAGCGTTTCCTCGACGCCGATCAGCTCCCGCTCGCCGCTGCGCACGAGATCGTTGTCTCGCCGGCAGCGCTCGCGATGGATGACGAGCATGTCGCGGATATAGCCAGCCTCCTGGCCGATCGAGAGAACGGCCGAGCGGCGGGAGGGCGTCTCGCCGAGAAGGAACACGGGAAACTTCTGGTGCGCGATGTGGACGTCGAGGTCCTCCACCTTGCGGATGCGGATGAGATCGGCGACCCAGTCGGGAACATTGCGCCCGCCGGTCTCGTAGCGCATGCCCCGCTCCTCGACGACGGAACCGTCGGCCTCATGCAGCGACCAGATGTTGACCGGCGAGCGGCGGGGCTGGCGCGTGAAGCGCAAGACCCGGTTGCCGGCGACACCGATCTCGATGCCTGCCGCCTTCGCACCCGCCCGAACGAGGCTGTCGCGGGCCTCACCGTAGAACACGGCGCGCAAGGCACGGATGAAGGTGGACTTGCCGCGATTGTTTGGACCGATAAGCGCGTTCACACCGGGGCTCAAATGAAGCGTCGTGTCCTTGTAGGCCTGCACGTTGACGAGCCGGATGAACCGCAGGCCCGGCTGCGCATCGTCCCACAACCCTGTGGTGTCAACCGACTGCACGTCGACGCCCAAGGCGGGCTCGCCGACGATGCGGGCGATGTGGAACTTGCCCGAGAACTGCGACAGGTCGTGGTGGGACACGGCGAGGCACTGCACGCCGAGCCGGGCAGCGCCGTCCTCCAGCACCTTGTAGAAGGAGGAGACTCGTTCCGGCGCGATCCAGCAATCGGCCTCATCGAGGGCGAGGAAGCGGGCGACATCCGCCTTGACCACTGCGATCAGACGCAGCGCCATGCCGATCACGTTGGTAAGCGCGCCGCCGTTGTCCTCCAGCACGTCCTCGAGCGTGCCGTCGGGACGGCGTACGCAGATGTCGAGCGCGGCGAGGCCGCGTTCCGTCGAGAGATCCAGGGCCACTGGCTTCTCGCCCGGCAGCACCTCCTGAACGAGGGCCGTCAGCAAGGTCTCGAACGCCGAGAGGCTGCGGCGGTTGGCGCTGCCGTGCACGGCCTCGATGAACGCCTCCACGTCGTCCTTGACGGCAAGCCGCCCCTTGGCGAGCTCGATCGCACGCGTCAGCTCCTCGCGCCGCGTCCGCAAGGCATCGCGCCGCCCCTCCAGACGCGCGAGGGCCGCCGCCGCCCGCGCGAGATCATGATCGATGGACGGTGAAATCAACGCTCGTCTCCAAGCTGTTTGAGACGGGTTTCGACCTCACGCAGGGCAGCGCCGAACTCCTCGGTGAGCTTGGCATTGCGGGCCTGGGCATCCTCGATCAGGCCCTGAAGTTGCCCCTCGTCGTCCGTTCCGAACTCCGACGAGGCGAGAGCCCGCGCTTCTTCCAGCTCCAGCGTCAGACGCTCGACCTCGCCCTCCGCCCGGATGCGCTCCGCCCGCAATCTGTCGAAGGTCTTGCGCATCTCCTCCAGGCGTCGGAGCTGGTCCGTTTCGAGGCGTGAGAGAGTGGTCATGGGGCTGCGAATCCGCTGCGTTGGAATGGTCGAGCTTCAGTTATCGTCAGCGGTATTTCGCCGCAACGACTTCGCCTCTTTTTGAACGGGATCGGGAGCAAACTCTTCAATCCTGCCATCAGGCCCTCCACATAGTATCGGTTACTCCAAGATTACAGTCCCAGAACGGCGTCTCTGCTTGACATAGCGGATGCCGAGAGTATGTTCTTGGTTTGTTCGCATTCTGTGTATGCGTCGTGGATGTGACGCCATTAGGGCAGCCGCGCCTGACCACCGCAAAGGAACCTGCGATGACCGCCATGACGGATGAACGCCCGATCTTCGAGAACGAGGAATGGCTCGTGATCGAGAGCGGCCTGGAGCACAAGCGGACCGGCTATTTCATCGACCGCGAGAGCATCGGGCAGCGTCGCGAGGACGGCTTGTGGACGTGGCCGCTGCACATGGCCGAGAAGAGCTGGTGTAGCATGCAGCCCTTCTCCGAAGCGTTCTCCTGCGCGGCATCCGTCTATGGAGTCACGACGGGCAGTGAGCTGGCGCAAACCTTCAAGATGGCGCGCTGCGAGATCTCGCCTTGGCCGAAGGCTGCAAGGGCAGCTCACCGCAGCGCCAATCCGGTCCCGTTGATCCCGCAGACCTTGCATTCGCCGGGCTCGAACCCCATCTTCATCGAGCCGCGCTCTTCAGAGAAGTCCTTGAACGGTCAAGGTTTTCAGAGCCCGGATGATGTCTGGCGCATGCGTCCTCGAACGGACGCGCGCCTGTTTCTGCAGTCCCTGCGCAAGCGTTCCGAACGCCCGATTCCGGTCCGGGAAGCCGAGCTTCCCTGGCGGGCGCAGCGCCGGATTCGCAAGACGGGAACAAAGCTCGTTCGGCTGCTGCAGGCGGCCTGGACCACACGGTGAGAGGAATGCCGAGTTTCGGACTTGAAGAGATCATGCGTTACGGCGCGAACGCCTTCGGGGGAGATGTCTCTGGCGCGCAGATCGCCTCGCCCGAGACGGCGGACGAATTTGCGCAGCACGTCATCGAGGCGATCTGTCATGCCAGCGTGACGCCGAGCGTCGGGCGTCGCACCTTCGAGCGCTGCATGCGTGCCGTGAGCCTGGGATCGACGGCCCGCCTCGGCTTCAGACATCCCGCCAAGGCCGAGGCGATCGACAAAGTCTGGCACGACCGCGAACGCCTGTTCGACGAATACAATGCGAGTTCCGACAAGCTGCGCTTTCTCACGACGCTGCCCTGGATCGGTCCCGTGACGAAACATTCCCTGGCTCGCCGGCTCGGCATCTACGCCGAGCATGGACAGCGGGCCGTCGCCTGAAAACGAAACAACAAGAAGAGGTATCACCCCATGGCCAAGGTCCGCGCAAGCGATGTCGGCTTCTGCGTCGTCGATGACAACGCCAATGTCATCGCCGACAATCTCGTTCACCGCATCCGTGAGGCTGCCGTCGACATGGAAAGCCAGGTCAACCGGCTCTACCGGGGACGCCAGGCCTATGATCTCGAGGAAGGCACGAAGCTCGATCTCGACAAGGCGATCGAGCAGCTGGCCTACATGGCCCGCACCCTGCGCGAGATCCGAAACGAGCAGTCGAAGGTCGTCTACCTCCAAGCCGCCGAGTAACGCGGCTGAGCACCCAACGCCCTCGAGAGCGGTGACCCTGTCACCGCTTTTTTCATGCCTTGATGGCCGATACGAACAGGACGAGCGGCGCGTGCCGATACCAGCGGTCCAGCCAATCGTGCTTGCGCGCCAGCTCCTCTCCCGGCCGCGGCTCCTCGACCCTCACGATGCGAAAGCCCGCGTCAATGACGGCATTGACGTAGTCGGACAGGGTTCGCGGAAACCGCGGTACCGTAAAAGGCTCCCGCCCGGCCTGCCCTTCACTCCCGTCCCGCCGGCTGAACCGCCAGTGCTCGACGAAGGGCATTCTCTCGAAATAGTGCCCGACACGAAGCCCGAGAGGAGCCCCGGTCTCGTCGGTCAGCCATTTGATCGCGGGCGTAATGAAGCAGGGATGCAGAACGCTGAAGCACAGGGTCCCGCCCGGCTTCAGCACGCGGAACGCGGCGTGCAAGGCGGCTCCAAGATCCGGCCCGTCCATGAGCGCCATGGTGGACAGGGCACAGTCGAAGTCTCCATCCCCGAATGGGGCGAGTTCACTGAAGGATCCGATCTCGTAGGAAATCCCGAGAGGCTCCTGGGCCTCCTGCTGCCGGGCCTGTTCGATCATCGCGGTGGAGAGATCGATCCCGGTCATCATCCCGCCGAGCCGCGCGAAGCGGCGCGTGTTGGAGCCCTCGCCACAGCCCAGGTCGATCGCGCGCCTCCCCACGATGGGAGGCATGAAGGCGAGGAAGGCAGGCAGCGTATAGAGCTCGCGGTAAAGATCGAGCCCGTTCCGCACCTCCCGGGTCCAGAGATCGGCATTGCGGTTCCATGCTGCGGCGACGGCCGCTTCGTCCAGGATCGTATTGGTCAAGGCAGGCTCCTGAAGCTTCGATTTCCGTATTACACGGGCAGCGACGCCCCTCGGCAACCGAGCTCCGGTTGCTTCGAAAGGCGTCCTGCTCTGGTCCCGTTCTCGGCACCCTCTTGTGTTTCACGTGGAACAAATATAGAACAGTCGGTGATGCCTCCCGTCAGGCAGGAGTGTGCAACCGACCTGAAAACGTGAGGCATTTCCGATGCCCCAGCCGTTCAGGAGAGATGAAGTGGAGAGGCCATCATGGCTGGAAGCGTGAACAAGGTGATTTTGGTAGGGAATCTGGGGCGGGACCC